>NZ_JBKBVU010000228.1:0-4563 GCF_046289365.1 Caldimonas sp.
TGCGCAGCAGTTCCTCGTAGGGCGCGTTGATGTCGAGCAGGTCCATGCGCGGAGCCGCCACCATCACGTCGCCGGCCGTCATGTCGGCCATGCGCAGCACGCCTTCGAGCATGAGCCGCGATTCCGGCTCGATCAGCTCGCGGTCCTCGGCTTCGGCCAGGGTCTCGAACAGCTCGTCCTTGGAGTCAGGCCCTGGCGAGAGGAACTCGACCAGGCGTTCGAAGAAGTTGCGCTTGTCGCCCGCGGGGCGTCCCAGGCGTCGAGGGTGGGGGTCGGACATCGCTTGCGCGAGAAGTTTAGATCAGCGAAGGATACCCCAGCCCCGTGACAAGGCGTATCCAGGCCGGCCGAAGGCTTGACAAGATCGATACACTCGGCTCAACCCTTGAAACGCCGGCGCTCGCCCCCAGATCCCGGCACGCCCTTTTGCGACGGATTCCATCATGAGCCTCATTCCCGCCACCATCCTCACCGGCTTCCTGGGCAGCGGCAAGACCACGCTGCTCAAGCGCGTGCTCCACGAAGCCCACGGCCAGAAGATCGCCGTCATCGAGAACGAGTTCGGTGAGGAAAACATCGACAACGACATCCTGGTGGCCGACACGCAGGAGCAGATCATCCAGATGAGCAACGGCTGCATCTGCTGCACCATCCGGGAGGATCTGCGCTCCACATTGGCCGACCTGGCCGCCAAGCGCCGCAAAGGCGAGCTGCAGTTCGACCGCGTGGTGATCGAGACCACCGGCCTGGCCGACCCCGGCCCCGTCGCCCAGACCTTCTTCATGGACGACGAGATTGCCGAAAGCTACCTGCTCGACTCCATCCTGACCCTGGTGGATGCCAAGCATGCCCAGCACCAGCTCGACACCCGCCAGGAGGCCCGCCGCCAGGTGGGATTTGCCGACCAGATCTTCATCAGCAAGACCGATTTGGTCGAGCCCGACGCCGTGGAGGCCTTGGCCCACCGCATCAAGCACATGAACCCGCGCGCGCCGCAGCGTCGCGTGCACTTCGGCGAGGTGCCGATCGCCGAGGTCTTCGACCTGCGCGGCTTCAACCTGAACGCCAAGCTCGAGATCGATCCCGACTTCCTGAAGGAGGACGATCATGACCACCATCACCACCATGACCACGAGCATGGCGAGCACTGCGACCACCCGCACCATCACCATCACGACGATGACGTGAAGTCCTTCGTCTTCCGCTCGGACCGGCCCTTCCACCCGGCCAAGCTGGAGGACTTCCTGGGCGCCATCGTGCAGATCTACGGCCCGCGCATGCTGCGCTACAAGGGGGTGCTGCACATGCAGGGCACCGAGCGCAAGGTGATCTTCCAGGGGGTGCACCAGCTCATGGGCAGCGACCTGGGCCCGCAGTGGGCCGAGGGGGAGCCCCGCACCAGCAAGATGGTCTTCATCGGCCTGGACCTGCCTCAGGACATCTTCCGGCAGGGCCTGGAGCAATGTCTCGTCTGACCCACGATCGGGCCGGGGCGGGAAAACTCCCACGCACGATGACGCGAGATCGCTACAATCCGCGGCGCCCTTGGGGGTGTCCCCGGCGCCAGAAGGCCACTGGAACGGCCTCGTCCCAAGGTTCTTCGTCCCCGATTCCGACAAGAGCAGGTATATAACTGCCACTGCGAGGAGATGGAACGTGAGCAAGACCCCGGCCCAGCGAGCCCTACCAGCCAAGACGGCGGCCAAGAAGACCGCGGCCCCGACTCGCGCCAAGGCAGCCCCGGCCGCCAAGAAGACCGTCGAGGCCGCCCCGGCCAAGGCACCGGCCAAAAAGACCCCGGCGCCGCCCGCCCGCAGTCCGCTTGCGGCCGCACCGGCCAAGACCGGCGCTGCCAAGACGGCCCCAGCGCCCAAGCCCGCGGCCTCGGCCCGGCGGCCCGAGGCCCCGGCAAGCGCCCCGGTCCCGGCAGCCGCTGCGGCCGCACCGGCCCCCAGCCCCAGCCCGGCGAAGGCTTTTTCCCAATCCTCCGCCGGGCGAGCGTCCCTCTCAGCCACCATGAACAAGTCCAACGACGTCCTCGACCAACCCCGCGCAAGCCTCACCCCCCCCGATCCCAAGCTCGCCAATGCCTGGAAGACCAAGGCCGGCAAGGACCTCACCGATGCCGAGGTGCTGGCGATGCCCGAGTCGGAGTACATGAACGACAAGCAGCTCGAGTTCTTCCGCCACAAGCTGCTGTCGCTCAAGGAAGACCTGCTGAGCAATGCCGGCGAGACCACCGAGCACCTGCGCGAGGACACCTCGATCGTTCCCGACCCGGCCGACCGGGCCACGATCGAGGAAGAACACGCCCTGGAGCTGCGCACCCGCGACCGCGAGCGCAAGCTGCTCAAGAAGATCGCCCAGGCCCTGGCCCGCATCGACGCCGGCGACTACGGTTTCTGTGACGAAACCGGCGAACCCATCGGTCTGGGCCGCCTGATCGCCCGTCCCACCGCTACACTGTCCCTCGAAGCCCAGCAGCGCCGCGAGCTGAAGCAAAAGATGTTCGGAGACTGAACACGTCGGTCTCCCCCTGGTCATGTCGGATTCCAAGGACAACACCCCCGGTTTTTTCCGCAAGGTCGTCCGGTTCGTCGCCAATCCGACGACCGACTGGGCCGACCTGAGCCATCCGGCGGCGGAATCGCGGGAAAGCGAGTACGCCAAGTCCGAACTGAAGGCGATGATCGAGCGCAAGCGGCGCAACGATTTCGTGCGCAAGCGCGAGTTCGACATGCTGCGCAAGGTGCGCCGCGAGGGCCTCACCGACGCCAACGTGGGCATGCTCGATGCCACGTCCAACCTCGACGAGGTGGACCTGCGCGGCGCGCTCGTCCGCTCCGACGTGGTCGAGGTCAAGGCCAAGATCGACGAGATCGAGCAGCAGATGGTGGGCGAATCCATCGGCACGCGTCGCTCACCCTCGTTCTACAACGCCCCGACCCAGCCGGCCGCGCTGGACGGCCCCTCGACCCGCTCGCTCGGCGCCGAACCCGCGGCCGGACCCAGCGGTGCCGCAGCCCTGGGCGACAGCCCGGCCGGGCCGCCGGCGGTGGTCGTCGGCCCGGCAGACCCCCCGGCCCCCGTGGCGCCCCCGCAAGCCGCGCCCGCTGCGCTGGGCGAAGGCTTTGCGGTGGAAGTGAGCGAGGTCGTCCACGATCCCGAGCTCGACGAGGCGGTGATCGCCTTTGCTAACGCCGATTTCGACGCCTGTGAACAATCCCTGGTCGCCATGGTGCACCCCGGCGCCAGCCGTGCACAGCATGCCGACACCTGGATGGTGCTGTTCGACCTGTACCGCGCCACCGGCCAGCAGCCCAAGTTCGAGGGCCTGGCCCTGGACTACGCGCAGCAGTTCGGCTGGTCGGCGCCCCAGTGGTTCTCGTTGCCGCGCATGGTGGCCGAAGCCGCCGCCGAAGAGGCGCCGATGACCGGCGCGGCGCGGCTGGAAGGTCCCATCGGCTGGGTCTGCCCCGAGCAGCTCGACGTCGACGCGGTGACGCGGCTGCGCTCGCAGAGCCTGCAGATGCCCCTGCCCTGGGTGCTGGACTGGAGCCCGCTGCGCCGTGTGGATGCCGAGGCCGCCGCGCAACTGAGCGAGCTGTTTCGCCATTGGGCGCGCGAGCCGCTGGAGATGCACTGGCTGGCCGGCGAGCAGTTGCTGCAGATCCTGTCCGACGCCGCCCCCACCGGCGTGCGCGATGCCGACCCGGCCCTGTGGCTGCTGCGTCTGGACGTGCTGCGCCTGGCCAACCGCCCCGACCAATTCGACGAGGTGGCGATCGACTATTGCGTCACCTACGAGGTCTCCCCGCCATCCTGGGAGGCTGCGCGCTGCGTGGTCAAGCTCGGCGGGGGCGCGGGCCTGCCCTCGGCCTCCACGGCCCCGCTGTCGGTGGTCAGCGACGTCTCCACCAGCTTCGTCGAGTCGCAGCTCGCCGATGAAGCCTTGGTGCAGGTGGCCTCACTGGAACTGTCGGGCCAGCTCGTTGGGGACATCTCCGAGACACTCAAGGGCCTGGATGCCCGCCTGGGCAAGGCCTCGATCGTCCATGTCTCGTGCACCCGCCTGATCCGGGTGGACTTCATCGCCGCCGGTGACCTGCTCAACTGGGTGCTCAACCGCCGTGGCGAGAACCGCCACATCGTGTTCGAGGACACCCACCGGCTGGTGGCGCTGTTCTTCGGCGCCATGGGCATCACCGAGCATGCCCGGGTCAAGGTGCGCAACGTCTGAAAGGGTGCGCGCGTCTGCGGCCGCACGGCGGCCCCGGACCCGAAGGGGCCGCCGCCGCGCTTGAATCCTCCCCCATCTCCCCCATCTGAGACAGTCCATGGAACCCTTTCACGGCACCACCATCGTCAGCGTGCGCCGCGGCCACCAAGTCGCCCTGGGCGGCGACGGCCAGGTCACGCTCGGCCACATCGTCGTCAAGGCCTCAGCCCGCAAGGTGCGCAAGCTGTACCGCGACCAGGTCCTGGCCGGCTTTGCCGGCGCCACGGCCGATGCCTTCACGCTGTTCGAGCGCTTCGAGGCCAAGCTGGAGAAGCACCAAGGCC
>NZ_JBKBVU010000019.1:0-30473 GCF_046289365.1 Caldimonas sp.
GCTGTATGGTGCCCCGAGGCCCACCTTCGACATGAGCTGGGCATCGACCTCGCGCGTGCCCAGGCTGGCCAGCGGCAGCCTCACGGTGCGGGGATGGCGTCCCTGGGGATCGGTCACCTCCAGGTCGAGATCGCGCTCGCCCACGGCCGCCTCGGTGATCTGCCAGCGCAGGTCGCTGAACGAGCGCACCGGCTCGGTCTGCCCGTGGGGCGTGCAAACGCCCTGCACCCAGTCACCCGCGCGCAGGCCGGCCCGCTCGGCCAAGCTGCCGGCGGCCGGCGCCCCCAGCACGGCCTTGGGCTCATCCATGCCGATCCAGCCGACGGCCGCGTACAGCAACACGGCCAGCACGAGATTGGCCGCCGGGCCCGCTGCGACAATGGCGGCCCGGGCCTTCAGGGGTTGGCGGTTGAAGGCCTGATGCACCTGCTCCGGCGGCACCATGCCCTCGCGCTCGTCGAGCATGCGCACATAACCGCCAAAAGGCAGTGCACACACCACGAACTCGGTGGCGTCGGGGTGGCGCTGGCGGCGCCACAGGACCCGGCCGAACCCCACCGAGAAGCGCAGCACCTTCACTCCGCAGGCCCTCGCCATGCGGTAGTGCCCCCACTCGTGCACCACGATGAGGATGCCCAGCGTGACCAGAAAGGCCAGGACGGTGATGATCATGCCGAAAGCTCCGTGACGATGCCGCGCGCCTGGTGCCGGGCCCGGGCATCCAGTGCCAGCAGCGCGTCCAGACAGTCGCGCACGTCCGTCTCGGGCAGCACCGCTTCGAGGGTGCGCAGATTCACCGTGTGAATCTGGTCGAAGCGGATGGTTCCATCCAGGAAGGCGGCGACGGCCTCCTCGTTGGCCGCATTGAGCACGGCGGTGGTGCCATGCCGGGCCGACAGGGCCTGCCAGGCCAGGCCCAGCCCCGGAAACCGGCGGGGATCGGGGGCCTCGAAACTCAACGCCGTCGTGCGCGTGAGGTCCAGCAACCCGGCGCCCGAGGCAATGCGCTCGGGGTAGGCCAGGCCATAGGCGATGGGCACCTTCATGTCGGGCGTGCCCAACTGGGCCAGCACCGAGTGGTCCTTGCACACCACCATCGAGTGCACGATGCTTTGCGGATGGATCAGCACCTCGATGCGCTCGGGCGGCAGATCGAAGAGCCAACGCGCCTCGATCACCTCCAGCGCCTTGTTCATCATCGTGGCCGAGTCCACGGAGATCTTGCGTCCCATCACCCAGTTCGGATGGGCACAGGCCTCCTGCGGCGTCACGGTGGACAGCGTGGCCGGGTCGCGTTCGCGGAAAGGCCCGCCCGATGCGGTCAGTACGATGCGTTCGATCCGCTGCGGCCAGGTCGCGGGGTTCTCGGGCAGACACTGGAAGATCGCCGAATGCTCGCTGTCGATGGGCAGCAGCGTGCCTCCGCCGGCACGCACCGCCTCCATGAACAGCGCACCGCCGACCACCAGCGCCTCCTTGTTCGCCAGCATCAGCTTCTTGCCCGCACGGGCCGCGGCCAGACAAGGGCGCAAGCCAGCCGCCCCGACGATGGCCGCCATCACGGCATCCACGTCGGGATGGGCCGCCATGTCTTCCAGGGCCTGATCACCGTCGAGCACCTCGGTGCGCACGCCCGCCTCGCGCACCGCCTGGCGCAAGGCACGCGCCGCGGCGGCATCGGTCATCACGGCAAAACGCGGCTTCCAGCGCAGACATTGCGTCAGCAGGGTCTGCACGCGCGTGTGCGCCGTCAGCGCCACGACCTCGAAGCGATCGGGATGCAGCGCCACCACGTCCAGCGTGCTTGTCCCGATCGAGCCCGTCGAGCCCAGGATGCAAAGACGCTGAACCATGGTCACAGGCTCCCCAGGGCCATCGCGATCGGAAAGACGGGCAGCAAGGCGTCGATGCGGTCGAGCACGCCGCCATGGCCCGGCAGCAGACCACTGCTGTCCTTGACGCCCGCTGCGCGCTTGACCAGGGACTCGAACAGATCCCCCACCACGCTCATGGCCGTCAGGAAAACACACACCACCACCAAGCCGCCCAGGCCCCACCGCGCCTGCAACGCCGTGTAGAGGCTGGGACCGTCGGCCAGGCCGCTGCGGTCGAAGGCGATCCAGGCGCCGGCCAGCACGAGCACGCCGGCTCCTCCGCTCCACACGCCTTCCCAGCTCTTGCCCGGGCTGATCGCCGGAGCCAGTTTACGCCGGCCGAAAGCCCGCCCGCCAAAGTAGGCGGCGATGTCGGCCACCCACACGAGGCACAGGACCGACAGCAGGTGGTTGACCCCCACCGCCATGGACTGGTTCAGGGCCAGCCAGGCCAGCCACAGCAGCAACACGCCCAGCAGCCAGCGCAGGCCGGCTGGCACGGCCGACCAGCCCGACACACCGCCGCGAAGCGCCCAGGCGCCGCCCAGCACCCACAGCATCAGGGCCAGCCACCACAGGGGCGCGAGGCCCCGGTCGGCGGACCAGCCGGCCCACCACAGCCCCGCACACCCCAGGGCCATCAGACCGCCGGTGGCGTAGGCCGCCCCCTTCGACGGCAAGTTCAGGCGGGACCATTCCCACCCAGCAGCAGCCAGCAGCACGGTGCTGAACAGTGCGAACGGACCGGGATGGGAGGCCAGCAGCGCAGGCAGAGCCAGCAGCAGCAGCACGACGGCCGTGATCACCCGTTGCTTGAGCATGGTCAGGCCTCGCGCACGGCATTGCCGGCCTCGGACACACGGCCGAAACGCCGGTCCCGGCGTGCGTAAGACTGCAGCGCGCGGTCGAGTTCCACGTCGTTGAAATCGGGCCAGAGGCAGTCCGTGAAGTGCAGTTCGGTGTAGGCCGACTGCCACAGCAGGAAATTGCTGATGCGCATCTCCCCACCAGTGCGGATCAGGAGGTCCGGGTCCGGGGCATAGGACAGCGACAGATGGCGTGCGATGGCGGCCTCGTCCAGGTCCTCCGGCCGCACCCCGGCCGCCAGCGCGCGGCGACAGGCCTGCACCACGTCCCAGCGCCCCCCGTAGTTGAAGGCCACCGTGAGCGTGAGGCCGTGATTGTGTTGCGTGGCCTCCTCGGCCTGCGTCCACGCCTGGTTGACCTGGTCCGACACTGCCGTGCGGTCACCGACGATGCGCACCCTCACGCCCTTGCGGGCCAGCTCGCCGAGGTGGCGCCCCACCGTGCTGAGCACCAGGGACATCAGGCCACTGACCTCCTCCTGCGGGCGTTGCCAATTCTCGGACGAAAACGCAAAGACCGTCAGATAGGGAATGCCGCGGCGCGCGCAGGCCTCGACCGTGCGCACCAGCGCATCGACACCGGCCTTGTGGCCCATGCCACGGGGCATCAGCCTGCGGCTGGCCCAGCGTCCATTGCCGTCCATGATGATCGCGACGTGACGCGGCATCATGGCTGCGGCTCCTTGCCGGGCAAGGTCAAGCGTGCGCGCGCGATCAAGCGGGCCCTCAGACGGCCATGATCTCAGCTTCCTTGGCAGCGATCAGCTTGTCGATCTCGGCCACGGTGCGGTCAGTGAGCTTCTGGATCTCGTCCTGGGAGCGGCGCTCCTCGTCCTCGGTGATCTGCTTGTCCTTGAGCAGCTTCTTGGCATGCTCGTTGGCGTCGCGACGCAGGTTGCGCACGGCCACCTTGGCCTCCTCGCCGGCATGACGCACCACCTTGGTCAGCTCCTTGCGGCGCTCCTCGGTGAGCGGGGGCATCGGCACGCGCAGCAGGTCGCCTTGCGCCGCGGGGTTCAGGCCCAGGTCAGACTCGCGAATGGCTTTCTCGATCTTGGGGCCCATGCCCTTTTCCCAGGGCTGCACGCTGATCGTGCGGGCATCCAGCAGCGTGACGTTGGCCACCTGGCTGATGGGCACCATCGAGCCGTAGTACTCGACGTGCACCTGGTCCAGCAGGCCCGGATGGGCCCGGCCGGTACGGATCTTCGCGAGCTCGTGCTTGAAGGCCTCGACCGACTTGGCCATCTTCTGCTCGGCAGTCTTCTTGATGTCAGCGATGCTCATGGAAAACGTGCTCCTCAAACATGGACCAGGGTGCCCTCATCCTCGCCCAGCACCACCCGCTTGAGCGCGCCGGGCTTGAAGATGCTGAACACCTTGATCGGCAGCTTCTGGTCGCGGCACAGCGCAAAGGCCGTCGCGTCCAGCACCTGCAGGTTCTTCACAATGGCCTCGTCGAAGCTGATGCTGGTGTAGCGTGTGGCTTCGGGATCCTTCTTCGGGTCGGCGGTGTAAACCCCATCGACCTTGGTGGCCTTGAGCATGATCTGCGCGCCGATCTCCGCGCCGCGCAGCGCGGCGGCGGTGTCGGTGGTGAAGAAGGGATTGCCGGTGCCGGCGGCAAAGACCACGAGCTTGCCCTCTTCCAGATATTGCAGGGCCTTGGGCCGGACGTAGGGCTCGACGATCTGCTCGATGCCGATGGCCGACATCACGCGGGCGGTCATGCCCTCCTGGCGCATCGTGTCGGCCAGGGCCAGGGCGTTCATCACCGTGGCCAGCATGCCCATGTAGTCCGCCGTGGCCCGGTCCATACCGACCGAGCCGCCAGCCACGCCACGGAAGATGTTGCCGCCGCCAATCACCACGGCCACCTCGCAGCCCAGGGCCGTGACCTCCTGGATCTCGCGCACGATGCGCACGATCGTGGCGCGGTTGATGCCGTACGCATCGTCGCCCATCAGGGCTTCACCCGAGAGCTTGAGCAGGACGCGTTTGTAGGTCGGCATGCAGATCCTCCG
This sequence comes from Caldimonas sp., assembly GCF_046289365.1. Lineage (NCBI taxonomy): Bacteria > Pseudomonadati > Pseudomonadota > Betaproteobacteria > Burkholderiales > Sphaerotilaceae > Caldimonas > Caldimonas sp. Next base: position 4,765 of record NZ_JBKBVU010000019.1, read on the forward strand.
ATCGTGGGCAGCGCGTGGAAAGTGTATCGGTTCGGCGGACGGCGGGACTCACTGACCCTTGGCAGCGGCGACCTGGGCGGCCACCTCGGCGGCGAAGTCGTCCTGCTTCTTCTCGATGCCCTCACCCACGACGTACAGGGTGAAACCCTTGACGGTGGTGCCGGCGCCCTTGAGGTACTGGCCGACGGTCTGCTTGCCATCGGCGGCCTTGACGAACACCAGGTCGAGCAGCGAGACCTCCTTGAGGAACTTCTGCACCGAACCCTCGACCATCTTGGCGACGATGTCGGCCGGCTTGCCGCTTTCGGCAGCCTTCTCGGCCGCGATCTTGCGCTCCTTGTCCACCAGGTCCGCGGGCACGTCGGCGGCCGACAGCGCGGCCGGCTTCATCGCCGCCACATGCATGGCCACGTCCTTGGCGGCCACGTCATCCCCATCGAACTCGACGATCACACCGATGCGGGTGCCATGCAGATAGTGAGCCAGTTTGCCACCGCCGGCATAGCGCTTGAAGCGGCGAATGGTCATGTTCTCGCCGATCTTGCCGATCAGGCCCTTGCGCACGTCCTCGACGGTCGGCCCGAAACCTTCCATCGACAGCGGCAGCGCCGACAGGGCCACGATATCGGCAGGGTTGTGCTCGACCACGAGGCCGGCCACCGCCTTGGCGAAGGCCAGGAAGGCGTCGTTCTTGGACACGAAGTCGGTCTCGCAGTTGACCTCCACCAGCGCGCCGGTGGTGTCGTTGATCGAGGCGGCCACCACACCCTCGGCGGTCACGCGCGAGGCGGCCTTGCCGGCCTTGTTGCCGAGCTTGACGCGCAGGATCTCCTCGGCGCGGGCCATGTCGCCATCGGCCTCGGTCAGCGCCTTCTTGCACTCCATCATCGGTGCGTCGGTCTTGGCACGCAGTTCGGCCACCATGCTTGCGGTAATTGCGGGCATCTTTGTTCTCCTATGTCGCAGGCCGCGCGCATCAGCGGCGCGGCCGGGGTCGGGTGTACGTTTTGCGTTGAAAAAAAGGGGCTGAACCAGCCCCTGGACGAGTGTGTGGGCGGTCCTCAGGCCGTCTCGTTTACTTCCACGAACTCGTCTTCACCGGCGGCGGCCTGAACCACCTCGCTCACGGCGTTGGCACGGCCTTCGAGCACGGCATCGGCCACGGCACGGGCGTACAGGGCTACCGCCTTGGCGGAGTCGTCATTGCCCGGGATGACGTAGTCGATCTCGGCCGGCGAGTGGTTGGTGTCAACGACACCGATCACCGGGATGCCCAGCTTCTTGGCCTCGGCCACGGCGATCTTGTGGTAGCCCACGTCGATCACGAACAGCGCATCGGGCAGCGCGGTCATGTCCTGGATGCCGCCGATGTCCTTTTCGAGCTTGGCGAGCTCGCGCTGAAACAACAGAGCTTCCTTCTTGCTGAGCTGGTCCAGGCCGGCTTCGACCTGGGCCTGCATGTCCTTGAGCTTCTTCAGCGAAGCCTTGACGGTCTTGAAGTTCGTGAGCATGCCGCCCAGCCAGCGCTGGTCGACGTAAGGCATGCCGGCACGCTGGGCTTCCTGGGCAACGATCTCCCGGGCCTGGCGCTTGGTGCCCACCATGAGGATGGTGCCGCGGCGGCTGCTGAGTTGGCGGACGAACTTCATCGCCTCCTCGAACATCGGCAGCGTCTTTTCGAGGTTGACGATGTGGATCTTGTTGCGATGGCCGAAGATGTAGGGGGCCATCTTGGGGTTCCAGAAGCGGGTCTGGTGTCCGAAATGGACGCCGGCTTCCAGCATTTCACGCATGGTGACGGGCATGTGAGCGCTCCAAAAGGTTGGGTCTAGAATCCGGCGCCAATCGCCGGGCTTCATGCCCAGGCGACACCTTTCGCATCTCTCGAGGCCCCGCCCCGAGGCCATTCGATGGCCGGATTCGCGTTTTTCGTCTCCTGCAGCCGCAAGGCTTGCCAAACGCCTGCAGGTAAACCCAAAGAGTATAGCACCACACGCCATGCCCGAAGACCTCACCGCCCTGCGCTTGCAATTGCATGAAGGCCGCCGGCACGCCGTCGAGCTGGTCGAGTCGGCCCTGGCGGCTGCCCGGGGGCCGGCGCGCGCGGCCTTCCTGCGCCTTTTCGAGGCCCAGGCCCGGGTGGCGGCCTTGGCAGCGGACCAGGCCCGGGCCGCCGGCGCACCCACCGGGCCGCTGGCCGGGCTGCCGGTGAGCATCAAGGACCTCTTCGACGTGGCCGGTCACCCCACCACGGCGGGCTCGCGGGTCCTCGCCGACCGGGCGCCGGCGACCCACGATGCCGCCGCCGTGGCCCGCTTGCGCCGCGCCGGGGCGGCACTCATCGGGCACACCCACATGACGGAGTTCGCCTACTCGGGCGTGGGCTGGAACCCGCACCACCCTCCTGCGGCCAATCCGGCGACGGCCGCACTCGACCCGGCGACCCCGCGCATCCCCGGCGGCTCCAGTTCGGGCGCCGCCGTTTCGGTGGCCACCGGCGCCGCCTGGGCCGCCCTGGGCTCGGACACAGGCGGCTCCATCCGCATTCCGGCCGCGCTGCAAGGGCTGGTGGGCTTCAAGTGCACCGCGCGACTCGTGCCACTGGACGGCTGCATCCCGCTCTCACCCACGCTCGATACGGCTTGTGCGATCACCCGCTCGGTGCGCGACGCCGTGCTGCTGCACGAGGTCCTGGCCGACCGCCCGGTCCGGCGGCTCCCCCGTCCGCCGGGGCGCTGGCGTCTGGGTGTGCCGCGCACGCTGATGCTCGATGCGCTGGAGCCGACGGTGGCTCGCCGGTTCGAGGCCGCGCTGTGCGGGCTGCGCGCCGCGGGCTACCCCATCGAGGAATTCGATCTGCCGGAGCTGACCGAACTGCCCGCGCTGCAGACGCACTGCAATTTCCCGGCCGCGGAAAGCTGGGCCTGGCACCGCACGCTGATCGAGGCGCACGAGGCACGGTACGACCCCCGCGTGGCCCGGCGCATCCGCAGCGGCCAGGACATGCAGGCGGCCGATTATCTGGCCCTGCAGCGCGCACGCGCCGAGTGGATCGAACGTGTACAGGCCCGCATCGCCGGCTTCGATGCCCTGCTCTCGCCCACCGTGCCGTGTGTGGCCCCGCCGATCGCCCAGATCGCCGACGATGACGCTGCGTTCTTCCGTCTCAATGCGCTGCTGCTGCGCAACCCGTCGGTGGTGAATTTCCTGGACGGCTGCGCCCTGTCGTTACCCTGCCCACCTGCAGGCGACTGGCCGGTTGGACTGATGCTGTGGGCCGGGGCCGGTCAGGACGACGTGCTGCTGAGCCTGGCGCTAGCGGTGGAGGCGACGCTCTCGCCGGCGAACACCGCCTGCGGCCTCGCCTGAGCCGGCGACGGGGGCGGTTTCGGCAGGCGCCCGCTTTGCAGGCCGGCTCAGGCGCGATATCGTGCCGTCTCCAGCACTCCTGCGCCGCGCCTTGTCCACCTCTTTGCCTGTCCCGCTGCCGGTCCTGTCCTGTGATGAGGCCTGGCCCCTGTACCGCACCGCCACCAGCCGCGAGATCGAGGCGGCCGCGCAGGCCGGCCTGCCCGCCCCCCCTCTGATGGCTCGGGCGGGCCGTTCGGTGGCACGCCTGGCCCTGGCCATCGCACCGCACGCACCGTCGGCCTGGATTGCGGCCGGGCCGGGCAACAATGGCGGCGACGGCCTCGAAGCCGCCGTCCACCTGCGCGCGGCCGGATGGGCCGTGCAGGTCCATCTCTGGGCCGATCCGCAGCGTCTGCCGGCCGATGCCGCCAAAGCCCTGGAGCGGGCGCGGCAGGCCGGGGTGCCCATCGTCGCCGGCCAGGACGTCGAAGCCCCCACCGGGCTGCCGGCAGGCAGCCTGGCCATCGACGCCCTGCTCGGCCTGGGTAGTCGCCGCGCCCCGGAAGGTCCGATCGCTCGGGCGGTGCAGGCCCTGCGCCGCCACCCAGGCCCGGTGCTGGCGGTGGACCTGCCCACCGGTCTGGAGGCCGACACTGGAGGCTGCCTGGGCGGCAGCCCCGACGCAGCGGTGCGCGCCGACCACACCCTGAGCCTGCTGACGCTCAAACCCGGCCTGTTCACCGCCGATGGACGAGACCTGGCAGGACGGGTGTGGTTCGACGGTCTGGGCATCACCCCCCAGGCGCAGGCGGACGCCTGGCTCGGTGCCAGCAGCCGGCCCCTGCCCGCACGGCGCCATGCCCAGCACAAGGGCAGCTTCGGCGAGGTGCTGGTCGTCGGGGGCACGACCGGCATGACTGGGGCGCTGTGGCTGGCCGCACGGGCGGCGCTGGCGGCCGGTGCCGGACGGGTCTACGTCCAGCCGCTGGACCCGCAGGCGGCGCTGCTGGACCCTGCCCATCCCGAGCTGATGGGGCGGCGGGCCCAGGATGCCGCCTTGCTGCCCACCGACGCGCTGACCGTGGTGTGTGGCTGCGGCGGGGGGGCGGCCATGGGTGCCGCCTTGCCATGGTGGTTGGGACGCGCCCCGCGCCTGGTGCTCGATGCCGATGCGCTCAATGCCGTGGCCGCCGACGCTGGCTTGCAGCTTCAGTTGCAGCACCGCGCCCGTCGTGGGCAGGCCACCGTGCTGACCCCGCATCCGCTGGAGGCGGCGCGGCTGCTGGGCGCGGCATCGTCCCGCGAGGTGCAGGCCGACCGCCTGGCTGCCGCCCAGACCCTGGCGGCGCGCTGGGGCTGCACCGTGGTGCTCAAGGGGTCGGGCACCGTGGTCGCACAGGCTTCACGCGCCCCATGGATCAACCGCAGCGGCAACGCCGCCCTGGCCACGGCCGGCACCGGCGACGTGCTGGCAGGCTGGCTCGCTGGCTTGTGGGCCCAGGGCCTCGACGCCTGGGAGGCCGCCACCCTGGCGGTCCACCAGCACGGCGCGGCAGCCGACCGCTGGGTCGCCGAGGGACACACTGGCCCACTGCGCGCAGGGGTGCTCGTGGAGGCCTTGCAGGGCTAGGCCCCCCGCCCCCCCGGACACAGGCCGCCATGGATGCGCCGGACTAGCGGCTGCGCCGGGGGCTGCGCGGCTTGGACGGCTTGGCAGCCGCCCGCTTCGCCCCCGCACGCGTGGCGCGGGGAGCCGTCGTCACGCCGGCCTTGGCCGAGCGGGTGCGGGATTTGGCCTGGCGGTCGGCCGCTTCCACCTCGGCCAGTCGGGCCTGTCGGCTGCCGGCCGCCCCCTTGCCTGCACGTGGTCCGACGCGCTCGTCGCCGGCCTCGTGCACCATGCGGAAATCGATCTTGCGCCCGTCCAGGTCCACGCGGATGACCTGCACCCGCACGCGGGCGCCGACCGTGTAGCGCACGCCGGTGCGTTCGCCACGCAGCTCCTGGCGCACTTCGTCGAAGCGGTAGTACTCGCCTCCGAGCTCGGTGATGTGCACCAGGCCTTCGACGTAGAGCGCATCGAGCTGCACGAACAGGCCGAAGCTCGTGACCGCGCTGACCGTGCCGCTGTATTCCTCGCCGAGGTGGTCGCGCATGAAGCGGCATTTCAGCCAGGCCTCGACATCGCGCGAGGCCTCGTCGGCGCGGCGTTCGCAGGCACTGCAATGGATGCCCGCGGCCTCCCATTGCGCCATCTCGACCGCCGGGATCTTGCGCGATGCGCCCCGCCGGGTCGGCGCCGGCTCCTCCAACAGCCCCCCCAGGCGATAGCGCTGCCCCTGCAGCAAGGCCTTGATGACCCGGTGCACAAGCAGGTCGGGATAACGCCGGATCGGGCTGGTGAAATGTGTGTAGGCCTCGTAGGCCAGTCCGAAGTGCCCAGAGTTGACCGGGGTGTAGATGGCCTGTTGCATTGAGCGCAGCAGCATCGAGTGGATCTGCGCCGCATCGGGCCGATCCTTGGTGGCCTGGGCGATGGCCTGGAACTCCCGGGGATGCGGCTCGTCGCCGATCGTCAGCCCCAGGCCCAGCGCACGCAGGTAGTTCTGCAGGATCGTGCGCTTCTCCGGCGTGGGGCCCTCGTGCACACGGTACAGCGCCGCGTGATTGGCGCGGGCGATGAAATCGGCCGAACAGACGTTGGCCGCCAGCATGGCCTCCTCGATGAGCCGGTGGGCCTCGGTGCGCACGCGCGGCACGATCTTCTCGATGCGGCCGTTGTCGTCGCACACGATCTGCGTCTCCACGGTTTCGAAGTCCACTGCTCCACGCGCGGTGCGCTCGCGCAGCAGCGCACGGTAGACCTCGTGCAGATGCAGCAGATGAGGCACCAGCGCCTGGCGGCGCATGGCCTCGGGGCCACGCGTGTTGGCCAGGATGGCCGCCACCTCGGTGTAGGTGAGCCGCGCATGCGAGCAGATCACTGCCGGGAAGAACTGGTAGGCATGGATTTCGCCCTTGGCATTGATGAGCATGTCGCACACCATCGCCAGCCGATCCTCGTCGGGATTGAGCGAACACAAGCCGTTGGACAGCTTCTCCGGCAGCATCGGGATGACCCGGCGGGGAAAATAGACCGAGGTTGCACGCTCGTAGGCGTCGGCATCCAGCGGATCGCCGGGCCTGACGTAGTGGCTGACGTCGGCGATCGCCACCACCAGGCGCCAACCCTTGCCTCGGCCCACGCGGGCCGGCTCGCAATAGACGGCGTCGTCGAAGTCGCGCGCATCCTCGCCGTCGATGGTCACCAGCGGCACATCGGTCAGGTCGATGCGGTGCTTGCGGTCGGCCGCGCGGATCTTGTCGGGCAGCTTGGCGGCCTGGGCCAGGGTCTCGGGCGAGAACTGGTGCGGCACCTCGTACTTGCGAACGGCGATCTCGATCTCCATGCCAGGGTCGTCGATCTCGCCCAGCACCTCGGTGACGCGGCCCACCGGCTGCGAGTACATCGACGGCGGCTCGGTCAGCTCCACGGCCACCACCTGCCCGGCCTGGGCCTTCGCGATAGCGTTCTTCGGGATGAGGATGTCCTGGCCGTAGCGTTTGTCCTCGGGCGCGACCAGCCACACGCCCCCCTCGTGTAACAAGCGGCCGATGATGGGCGACTTCTTGCGCTCGATGATCTCGAGCACGCGCCCCTCGGGCCGGCCCTTGCGATCGTGCCGCACGACGCGCACGCGCACGCGGTCGCGGTGCAGCACGGCGCGCATCTCCTGCGGCGAGAGATAGATGTCGGCCTGACCGTCGTCGCGGCGCACGAAACCGTGGCCGTCGCGGTGGCCGATGACGGTGCCCTCGACCTCGCTGAGCAAGGTGGCGGCAACCGCGGGGCTTGCAGTGTTCGAATTATTGATGATAGAATCTCCTTCTGTTCTGACACACCAACGCTTTATTTAAAGCGTTGTATGAGTTAAGAGCATGAGCCCAGGTGGCGGAATTGGTAGACGCACTAGTTTCAGGTACTAGCGGGTAACACCGTGGAGGTTCGAGTCCTCTCCTGGGCACCAGACACAAAAGCCTCGCATCCATGATGCGGGGCTTTTTCGTTTTCCGCACGCAGTCGCTTGGGAGTGTGCCGCCTCCCGCCGCGCCTAGGCGAACGGACCAGCCGCTGCTGTGCAACCACTGGCCCGCAGCGCGATGCTCCAGGTGGATCAAAGGCTGGACAGCGCTCAAACCTGGTACTTCTTCGCCAGCCCTTCGGGACGCAGCGTGTCGTACTCCTCGAACGGCTGATGGATCCAAGGGCTCGTGGGCAGCAGTTCGACGTGATAGTCCGGCATGTAGCTGGACACGCCCTTGACCCAGATGACGGCCGAGCGCAGCTCCGTGATGGCCGGCATGCCGCGCAGGCGTTCGACCACGGCCTTGAGGGTCACGCCGGAGTCGGCCAGATCATCGACCAACAGCACCCGGCCGGCCAGCTCGCCCTTGGGCATCGTGATGTACTTGGCCATGTCCAGCCGGCCCTGGATGGTGCCGCCTTCGGCACGGTACGAGCTGGTGGACATGATGGCCAGCGGCTTGTCGAAGACGCGCGAGAGCACATCACCGGGTCGCATCCCGCCGCGCGCCAGGCACAGGATCTGGTCGAAGGCCCAGCCCGAGTTGTGCACCTTCAGCGCCAGACGCTCGATGAGCATGTGGTACTCGTCCCAGGACACGTAGAGGTGTTTGCCGTCGTCGGTCAGCATGCAGGCTCCTTGCGCTCGCTTGTCGTATCGGTCATGCGGATGGGTATGTTGAGGGGGTGGGCTGGCGGGCGGGGTCAGGCTTTGTACGGATGGCGCAGCAAGATGGTGTGCTCCCGGTCCGGTCCGGTGGACACCATGTCGATGGGGGCCCCGATGTGCGCTTGCATGCGCTCGAGGTAGGCCCGTGCATTGGCCGGCAGGCGGTCCCACTGCGTGATGCCGGCGGTGCTGTCCTTCCAGCCCGGCAAGGTTTCGTACACGGGCCGGCAGTTGACGATGTCGTCGGCGTCCAGCGGCAGGATGTCGATGCGCTGGCCTGCGAGTTCGTAGCCCACGCAGATCTTGATCTCGTCCAGGCCATCGAGCACGTCGAGCTTGGTGATGCACAGACCCGAAATGCCGTTGATCAGCACCGAGCGCTTGAGCGCGGCAGCATCCAGCCAACCGCAGCGCCGGGCGCGACCGGTGACGGTGCCACGCTCCTGGCCCACGGTGGACAGGTGGTGGCCCACGGTGCCCGGCTCGTCGATGGGCAGTTCGGTGGGGAACGGGCCTGAGCCTACCCGAGTGGTGTAGGCCTTCGTGATGCCCAGGATGTAGTGCAGCTTGTCCGGCCCCACGCCCGAGCCCGCAGCGGCGTTACCGGCCACGCAGTTGCTCGAGGTCACGTAGGGATAGGTGCCGTGGTCGATGTCCAGCAAGGTGCCTTGGGCCCCCTCGAAGAGGACGTGGCCGCCCTGCAGATTGGTTTGATGGATGCGCACCCCCACGTCAGCCATCATGGGCCTGAGCTGCTCGGCCACCTTCATCGCATGCTCAAAGATGGGCTCGTAGGCCAGTGCGCTCGACTTGAGATAGCCCTGCAAGACGAAATTGTGCAGGTCCAGCAGCTCGCGCAGCTTGGCCGCGAAGCGCTCGGGATGCTTGAGGTCCTGCACGCGCAGCGCCCGGCGCGCCACCTTGTCCTCATAGGCCGGGCCGATGCCTTTGCCGGTGGTGCCGATCTTGCCGGCGCCACTGGACTCGCGCAATGCCTCGCGGGCGCGGTCCACCTCCACATGGAAGGGTAGGATCAGCGGGCAGGACTCGCTGATGTACAGGCGCGAGCGCACGTCCAGGCCGGCGGCCTCCAGGCGTTCGATCTCTGAGAGCAGGTGGGCCGGATCGACCACCACGCCGTTGCCGATGTAGCAGGCCACGCCCTCGCGCATGATGCCCGAGGGAATGAGTTGCAAGGCGGTCTTCTTGCCCTTGATGACCAGGGTGTGGCCGGCGTTGTGCCCGCCCTGGAAGCGCACCACGGCACTGGCGTGGTCGGTGAGCCAGTCCACCACCTTGCCCTTGCCTTCGTCGCCCCACTGCGTTCCGACCACAACGACGTTGCGGCCCCGGGTGTGCTCAGTCATGTCAAACGGTCCCAATCGAAAAGATGTCTGTCGGCGAACCACCCGCGTTCACAGCGGGCGAACGACCCAGTGCTCGCCCTGCGCCACGAGTTCGCGATCGCATTCGAATTCCTGCACCTCGTGCTCGTGCCCGGGCAGCACGCACACGACGATCTCGCCCTGTTCGCGCAATCGGCGCACAGCCTCGCGCAGGCTGGCCTGCTCCCCCCAGGGTGCGCGCACGGCCGCGCGCGTGCCTTCCACACGGGCCAGGGCCACGACTTCCTTGAGGTCGGTGCTGAAGCCCACGGCCGGACGGTTGCGGCCGAAGACCGCACCGACCTCGTCGTAGCGCCCGCCGCGCACCAGGGCGTCGGGATGGCCGGCAGCGTAGACCGCAAAGCGCGCACCGCTGTAATACGCATAGCCGCTCAGGTCGGCCAAGTCCAGGCCCAGGGCCACGTCGGGGAAGGCCCGCGCGAGATGGTCGGTCAGCCAGGCGAGATCGTCGAGCGCTGCGGCGATGGCCCCGCGCTGCGGCAGGCGCCGACGGGCCTCGGCCAGGATCTCCAGCCCACCGTAGAGCTGCGTCAGCGCCAGCAGGCCCTCGCGGGACTCCGCCGGGAAGCCCGCCGTGAGCTGCACCAGCGTGGCCGTGTCCTTGGCGGCCAGGCTGCGATAGACCTCCCCCAACATCGAGGCATCCACCGGCACGCCGGCCAGCAGCGCGCGCACGATGCGGGCATCGGCCAGGTCCAGTGTCAGACCCTGCACGCCGACGCGTCGCAATGCGGTCAGCGCCAGCTCCTGCACCTCGAGGTCGGCCTCCAGGCCCGCATGGCCGTAGATCTCGGCGCCGAACTGCAGCGGCTCGCGGGTGGCACGCAGGCCGGCCGGCCGGGTGTGCAGCACCGGCGCGCAGTAGCACAGGCGCGTCACGCCCTCGCGGTTGAGCAGGTGTGCATCGATGCGGGCGACCTGCGGTGTGGCGTCGGCCCGCACGCCCAGCGTGCGGCCGCTGAGTTGGTCCACGAGCTTGAAGGTACGCAGATCCAGCTCGCCGCCTGCACCGGTGAGCAGGGATTCGAGGTGTTCGAGCATGGGCGGCATGACCAGCTCGTAGCCGCAGCAACGCGCGCAATCGAGCAGGACCCGCCGCAACTCCTCGATGCGCCGCGCCTCGGAAGGCAAGACGTCGGCGATGTGCTCGGGCAGCAGCCAAGCAGAAGACATGGGAAAGCGCCAGGGGATTGAAAATGCGATTGTACCGGCGTCGCCGACCGAGGCCGGCTAGGGAGGCACCGGACTCAGGCTGCCAGGACGAGCAGCAGCAGACCGGCCCCGAGGCTCAGCAGACCCAGGAAACGCAACTGGCCGTCGGTGAGCCGCAGGGCCTGCTCGAACACCCGGCGCCAGGTGCCCGGACTGACGAAAGGCAGCAGGCCCTCAAAGACCAGCACCAACGCCAGCGCAACGAGGATCACCTCCCCCATGCGCTCAGCGACGGCCCGGGGCGGTGCCGGTGCCGCTGCCCTGCATGGCGCGGAAGAAATCGCCGTTGGGGTCGATGACCATCACATCGGACTTGCTGCGGAAGCTCTGACGGTAGGCCTCGAGGCTGCGATAGAACTGCGCGAACTGCGGGTCGCGCCCGAAGGCGGCGGCATAGATGGCCGACGCCTGGGCGTCGCCCTGGCCCTTGATCTTCTGAGCCTCCCGGTAGGCCTCGGCGACGATGATCTCCCGCTGGCGATCGGCATCGGCCCGGATGCTCTCGCCCTCGGCGGCTCCGGTGGAGCGGCGTTCGTTGGCCACGCGGCGGCGCTCGGACTCCATGCGGCGGTACACGGCATCGGTGATGCTGGCGGAGAAATCCACGCGCTTGATCCGCACGTCGACGATCTCGATCCCGAAGCTCTTGGCATCTTCCGCCAGGCGAGCCTGCACGGCCTGCATGACGCGGTCGCGTTCGGTCGAAAGCACGGCCCGTACGGTGCGTCGCGTGACCTCCTCGTTGAACGCAGCCTGCACGATGGGCGCCAGGCGCACCTCGGCGTTGCGCACGTCGGCACCGTTGTTGTTGCGGATGAATTGACGCGGATCGGTGATGCGCCATTTGACCAGCCAATCGATCACCAGGCTTTGCTTCTCGGCGGTGAAGATCGGGCGGGTCTCCGGGCTGTCGAGGGACTGGATGCGCTTGTCCAGGAAGACGACGTTCTGGAAAGGGGGCGGCAGCTTGAACTTCAAGCCGGGCTCGCTGATGACTTCCTTGATCTCGCCAAGGGCATACACCGCGGCGAACTGGCGCTGGTCGACGACGAACAGCATCGACCCGGCCAGGACGACGGCCAGCAGCAGGGTCGAGACGATCATTCCGATGCGATTCATGGGGTCCTCGTGGTCTGCGCTCAGCGGTCAACGCACATCGCGCTCTCGGCTGCGCTGCGGGTCGCGCAGGCGGTTGTCACTGGACAGCGGCAGCGGCTGCTGGGTCTGGGTTTGGGTCTCGGCGGAAGGAGCCGCCTGGGCCGGCCCTTGCACCGCACCGGCCTGCATCAGCTTGTCCAGCGGCAGGTACAGCAGGCTGTTGTTGCGCGTGTCGATCATGATCTTGCTGACGTTGCTGTAGATCTGCTGCATGGTCTCGATGTAGAGGCGGTCGCGCGTGACGGCCGGCGCCTTCTGGTATTCGGCCAGCACGCTGCGGAAGCGGTCGGCATCGCCCTCGGCCTGCGCGATGACGCGGGCGCGGTAGGCCTCGGCCTCCTCCCGCAGACGCGCCGCCGTGCCCTGGGCGCGAGGGATCACATCGTTGGCATAGGCTTGGCCCTCGTTCTTCAGGCGTTCGCGGTCGGCGCTGGCCTTGAGGGCGTCGTCGAAGGCCGCCTGCACCTGCTCGGGGGCCTGCACGCTCTGGATGTTCACATTGGAAATCACGATGCCCGCGCGCAGGCGATCCAGTTGCGTTTGGATGGACTTGACGAGTTCGGCGGCGATCGCGTCACGCTGCTCGTACAGCACGGCATCCATCGCACTGCGGCCGACGATCTCGCGCACGGCCGACTCGGCCGCCTGGACCACGGCATCGTCGGGCCGGCGGTTCTCGAACAGGTAGTCCTTGACGTCCTTCAGGCGGTATTGCACCGTGAAGCGGATGTCCACGATGTTTTCGTCCTGGGTCAGCATGGACGAGTCGCGCAGGCCCGTGGCCTGAACGACGGACATGCTGCCCACGTCCACCGAGCGCAACTGGGTGACCGGAACGGTCTCGTGGGACTGGAAAGGATATGGCAAGCGCCATTTGAAGCCGGCCTCGGTGGTGTGGCTGTAGCGGCCGAAGGTCATGACCACGGCTTGCTGACCTTCCTGGACGATGAAGAAGCCGCTGCCTAACCAGATCAGTGCCACCACACCGACGATCAAGCCCGCCCCGATGCCCGCCCCTTTCATGTCCGGCGGTTGAAAGCCTCCGCCCGAGCCGTTGCCGTTGGGACGCTGCGGCCCGCCGGGTCGGCCGCCGAACAGTCCGCTGAGCTTGCGGTTGAAGTCGCGCCAAAGCTCATCGAGATCGGGGGGGCCGTCGTTGCGCCCGCCGCCGCCCGAACCCTGGTTGCGCGTGGGCTCACTGCCCTGGGGGTCGAGGCGGCGTCCCCAGCGCGGATCGTTCAGATTGAACAGCCCGCGCAGCGGGCGCAGCATGGTCACCAGCAGGGCTCTGAACAGCGCAAGCCCCACGCCGGCCAGGCGCTGGACAAAGCCGGCCTGTGCGGCGGAGGATTCGGAGAGGGAGCGAATGTTCATGCTCATGCGACAAGGACGGTGTTTCGGAGAGCATCCGGCAGGACCGCTCCGGGTTCGGTGGAAGTGTCGACCGCAGACGGCACGGGGAGCTGTGCCCCGAGGGCTGCCTCGGCCACGGCGCGGCGCAGGCTGTCCAGCCCTTCCCCGGTGGCTGCACTGACGAACACCCGCGGCACCGAGCGGTGCGGCGCCAGCTCGAAGCGATCGACCATCTCCCGGGGACGCTGGCTGAGCTCCAGCCGGTCCAGTTTGTTGAAGACCAGGATCTGAGGGAGTTCCGCAGCCCCGATCTCGCCCAGCACGCGCTGCACCTCCTCGACCTGCTCACGCCACAGGGGGCTGGCGGCATCGACCACGTGCAGCAAAAGGTCGGCGTCGGCCGCCTCCTGCAGCGTGGCCTGGAAGGCCTCGACCAGGCCATGAGGCAGGTCGCGGATGAAGCCCACCGTGTCGGACAGGCTGACCGCGCAGCCGGCGTCGGCGAGGTAAAGCTGGCGCGTGGTGGTGTCCAGCGTGGCAAAGAGCTGGTCGGCCGCATAGGCGCGTGCCTTGACCAGGGCATTGAACATCGTGGACTTGCCGGCGTTGGTGTAGCCCACCAGCGAGACCTTGAAGGTGCCGTTACGCTCGCGCGAGCGACGCTGCGTCTGGCGCTGGCGCTTGACGCGGTCGAGCTGGGCCTTGAGCGACTTGATGCGCTGGCCGATCATGCGCCGGTCGAGTTCGATCTGCGTCTCGCCCGGCCCCCCCCGATGCCCCACCCCGCCGCGCTGGCGCTCCAGGTGGCTCCAGCGGCGCACCAGGCGGGTCGAGAGGTATTGCAGCCGGGCCAGTTCGACCTGCAGCTTGCCTTCGTGGCTGCGTGCGCGCTGCGCGAAGATTTCCAGGATGAGCATCGTTCGGTCGGCCACAGGCACACCGAGAAAGCGTTCGAGATTGCGCTGCTGGGCCGGGGACAGCGCCTGGTCGAACAGCACGCCGGCAGCGTTGTGCTGGCCGACCAGGGCCTTGATCTCCTCGGCCTTGCCCTGCCCGACGAACAGGGCGGCGTCCGGGGCCTTGCGGCGCGCCGTCAGCCGCGCCACGGGGGTGTCGCCGGCCGACTGCGCCAGCAAGGCGAGCTCGTCCAGGGTCGGATCGAATGAGGAGCCAGGGCCAAGATCCACCCCCACCAGGATGGTGGGCTGGGGCACATCCGCTGCCGGGGCATTCAAGGTCTGTGTCACCTCAGGCGGGTGGCGAACGCCGCCCGGCCGGGCCGGGCCTGCTTTCGCGCATCAGTGGGATTCAGTCTGCTCGTTAGGATGGAAATTCACCGCACGACCGGGCACGACAGTGGAGATGGCATGCTTGTAAACCATCTGGGTGACGGTGTTGCGCAAGAGCACCACATACTGATCGAAAGACTCAATATGGCCCTGCAGCTTGATGCCGTTGACCAGGTAGATCGAGACCGGCACGTGCTCTTTGCGAAGCAGGTTCAAAAACGGGTCTTGGAGGAGTTGCCCTTTGTTGCTCACGATATTCTCCGTGTTGGATATTTTGGAAGACGCACGTTAACACACCACCGTGCGCATTCCGGGGATTAGTCAGGAATCCTTGTCTGAGAAGGGGTTGCGGGACGAGCGCATTTCCACCCTCAGAGGTGTGCCCACCAGCTTGAAATGATCCCGGATGCGCCCTTCGAGGTAGCGCTTGTAGGCGTCGGTGACGTGCTCGAGCGAATTGCCGTGCACGACGACCACCGGCGGGTTCATGCCCCCTTGGTGCGCATAGCGCAACTTCGGACGGAACATCCCGGAACGCTTGGGGGCCTGGTGCTGCACCGCCTCGTGCACCAGCCGGGTCAGCACCGGGGTGCTCATCTTCTTGAAGGCCGACTCATGGGCCTGGGCGATCGCCTTCCACAGCGGCCCCAGCCCCTGCCGGCGCAGCGCGGAGATGTGCAGCCGAGGGGCAAAGCGCAGGAAGGCCAAGCGCTGCTCGATCGAGCGCTCGAGCATCTGGCGCTGGTAGTCGTCCACCGCGTCCCATTTGTTGATCGCGATCACCACCGCCCGGCCGCTGTCGAGGACGTAGCCGGCGATGTGAGCATCCTGGTCGCTCACCCCCTGAGTGGCGTCGAGCAGGAGCACCACCACGTGGGCCTCGGAGATCGCCTGCAGGGTCTTGACCACCGAGAACTTCTCGATCGCTTCGAACACCCGCCCCTTGCGACGCAGGCCGGCGGTGTCGATGATCTCGAAGCGTCGGCCGTCGCGCTCCAGCGGGACGCGGATGGCATCGCGCGTTGTGCCGGGCAGATCGAAGGCCACCAGGCGCTCCTCACCCAGCCAGGTGTTGATCAGCGTGGATTTGCCCACATTGGGCCGGCCCGCGACGGCCAGACGGATGACGCGGTCCTGCGGCTCCTGTGCCGGCTCCCCCTCGTCGTCCTCGGGCGGCGGCGGCAGATGCTCGAACACCGCATCGACCAGGCTGCGGATGCCCTGGCCATGGGCGGCGGAGACCGGCTGCGGCTCGCCCAGTCCGAGCTCGAAGAACTCGGCCAGCTGCGGGCCGTCTTGCATGCCTTCAGCCTTGTTCGCCGCCAGCACCACGGGCTTGCCGGTGGCGCGCAGGTAGCGGGCGATGTCGTGGTCCTGGGCCGACAGGCCGGCGCGCACGTCGACGACGAAGACGATGGCATCGGCCTCGGCCACGGCCTGGCGGGTCTGCTTGGCCATCTCGCGCACGATACCGCTGTCGGCGTCGGGCTCGAAGCCGCCGGTGTCGATGACGATGTAGTCCCGCCCGCCGAGCCTGCCATCGCCGTAGTGGCGATCGCGGGTCAGGCCGGCGAAGTCGGCGACGATGGCATCGCGGGACTTCGTCAGGCGGTTGAACAGCGTGGACTTGCCCACGTTGGGCCGCCCGACGAGGGCGATCACGGGTTTCACGACGAGGTCCCCCGTGCAGCGGTTCATTCGGGACGCCATGCGATGAGGCTGCCCGCACGGGTCAGCACCACCAGGCGGTCGCCCACCTGAAGGGGCGCGGCGGCGATGCCGCTGCCGTCGGTGGCGGCACGGCCGACCGGCTGCCCGTCACGGCGAGACAGGAAGTGAACATACCCCTGCCCGTCCCCCACGATCACGCTGTCACCGGCGGCCAGCGGGGCGGTCAGGCCCCGGAAGCGCAGCGCCTCCACGGTCCAGGCCACCTCCCCGTCACGGACCCGGTAGGCGGTGATGCGGTCGGTGCCGTCCACGCCGTAGACCTGCTCGGCGTCCATGGCCAGCCCCACCGAGCCGTTGGACGCCTTGCTCCACAGCAATCCCGCGCGGCGCGCGTCCACGCAGCCCACAGCAGCCTGGAAGGAGCGCACGCACACGGTCTCGCCCAAGCGTGCCGCCGGCCCGACGAGATCGGCCAGCCGTTCGACCTCGTTGGTGCCGCGCGGCGTGGCCACCGGCACTTCCCAGCGCACGCTGCCGCGCAGTGGGTCGAGTCCCGCCAGTCGGGGCCCCTGCCCCACCAGCAGCGTGTCGCCCACGGGGAGCAGCACGCCCTGTTGGGCCAGGGTCAGCGGTTCGCCGGGACGCTGTAACACCCACAGTCGCGCACCGGTGGCTGCATCGAAGGCGTGGACGGAGCGGTCCTGGGCATACACGAACACGCGCTCTCCGGCCACCAGGGGAGCGGTCAGTGAGCGTGCCGTGAGGCGCTGGCGCCACAAGACCTCACCATCGCGCAAGACGACTACTTCGTTGTCGCGCGTGAGCACCGCCACGTGCCGACCATCGCTGCCCACCCCGGCCGACAAGGGCATGTCGAGCTGGGCACGCCAGCGCCACTGTCCCGTCGCGGCATCGAGCAGGCCCACCGACCCATCGTCTGAGGCCACCGCGATCATGCCGCCTGCCGCCTGCAGACGCACCGGCATACGCACCGGGCCCACCGATTGCCGCCAGGCCACCGCCACGCGCACGATATCGGGGGCAGGTTGCACCAGCGGTGTCGGTTCGGGCCGCTGGGGCGCGCTCGAGCAAGCTGCCAGCAGGAATGCCGCCGCCCCCACGGTTGCCAGGCGCCACATCAGCGCACCTCCCCGGCCGACTCGGACGGGGCGGCGCCCAGTGCGGTCAGCTTGGCCTCGACCACACGCCGGTAGTCCAGACCGGGATCGAGCGAGCGATGGGCCTTCTCATATTCCTGGCGGGCCTGATCGGGTCGGCCCTGGGCCAGATGAATGTCGCCGCGGCGGTCGGCCGCCAGGCCTTCATAGGCCGCAGGGATGTCCTTGCTGACCAGGGCCAGGGCCTCGTCGTACGCCTTCTCGTCCAGCAACAGGCCCGCCAAGCGCAGACGGGCGATGATGCGCAGATCCGGCTCCGAGGCCTGGTCGGCCACCCAGCGCAGCGTGTCGCGGGCCGCAGGGAGCTGGTCGCGATCGGCCAGGGCCCGGGCAGCCACCAGCCCCGCCTGCCCCGCATAAGCGGTGCGCGGGTGGCGCGAGCGAAGATCCTCGAACGCCTGCCGCACCTTGTCGATCTCGCCGGCCTGGGCTGCCTGCTCCAGGGCGTCGTACAGCGCGCTGGCTTTGGCGCCCTGATCGCGCTGCCAGTAGTTCCAGCCGTTCCACGCGGCAAAGGCCCCGAGCACCAGGATGAGGGTCCAGGTGATCAGGTTGCCATACTGGCGCCAGAAGTGCTTGAGTCGTTCGACTTGCTCTTGTTCTTCGAGATCGAGATGGGTGGCCATGGAAAGGTTCGTCCAACGGCAGCCCTTACGGCCGCCAAACAGCAGATTATGCGTCGAGCAGTTCGGCCGCCCAGGCGGCCGGGCTGTCCAGGGGGCGCAGCACCTGGGGTTGCTGGGCGTCTCGCAGGGCCTTGACGGCCACCTGCCCCTGCGCCAGCTCGTCCTCACCGAAGACCAGCGCAAAGCGTGCACCGCTGGCATCGGCTTTCTTGAACTGGCTCTTCATGCTGCCCGGCCCGTCCTTGCCGGCCGCATGCATCAGCACCGACACACCGGCGGCGCGCAGGCCCTCGATCAACTGCAAGGCGCGCGGCAGCGCCGAGGCCTGCGGGATGACGGCGTAGGCGTGAGGGGCCGGTGCGCCAGGCTGCACCCCCAGCTCCTTGAGCAGTTCCAGCACCCGCTCCACCCCCAGGGCCCAGCCCACCGCGGGCGCCGGCTTGCCGCCGATCTGCTCGATGAGGTAGTCATAGCGCCCCCCGCCGCACACCGTGCCCTGCGATCCCAGGCGGTCGGTGACCCACTCGAAGACGGTGAGGTTGTAGTAGTCCATCCCGCGCACCAGGCGCGGATTGATGCGGTAGGCCACACCGTTGGCATCGAGCGCCGCCCGGACGGCGTCGAGATGCTTGAGCGAAGCCTCACCGAGAAAGTCCATCAGTTTCGGCGCCGCCTCGACGAGCGATTGCATGGCAGGGTTCTTGGTGTCCAGGATGCGCAGGGGGTTGCTGTGCAGCCGGCGCTGCGCATCGACGTCGAGCTGGTCGCGGTGGCGCTCGAAGTAGGCGATCAGCGCCTCGCGATGGGCACGGCGCTCCTGCGGCTGCCCGAGGCTGTTGAGCTCCAGGCGCACATCGGTCAGACCGATGTCGCGCCACAGGCTGCGGCACATGAGGATCAGCTCGGCGTCCACGTCCGGGCCGGCAAAGCCCAGGGCCTCGGCCCCGATCTGGTGGAACTGGCGGTATCGGCCGCGTTGAGGCCGCTCGTGGCGGAACATCGGGCCCATGTAGTAGACGCGCTTGCCACCGTCGTACAGCAGCGAGTGCTCGGCCACGGCACGCACCACACCGGCGGTGTTCTCGGGGCGCAGCGTGAGCTGGTCGCCGTTCATGCGGTCCTCGAAGGAGTACATCTCCTTCTCGACGATGTCGGTGACCTCCCCGAGCCCGCGCACGAACAGCGCCGTGGGCTCCACGATGGGGGTGCGAATGTTGGCGTAGCCATAGCGCGCCATCAGTGCGCGCACCTTGTCCTCGAACCATTCCCAGCGCGCCGAATCCGGCGGCAGGATGTCGTTCATGCCTTTGATGGCCTTCAATGCTTCTGCCATGTGTGCTCTTCTCGTGATGCCGCCGGGCCCCACCCCCCGTGCGCGCGCAGTGTCTCAGGTCCGTGGGGCCGGTGCGGCCTGCGAGGCCTGGCCGAAACGCCGCTCGATGTACTCCTCGACCAGGCGCTGGAAGTCCTGCGCAATGCCCTCCCCGCGCAGCGTGACGGCTTTCTCGCCATCGATGTAGACCGGGGCAGCCGGCGCCTCGCCGGTGCCGGGCAGGCTGATGCCGATATCGGCATGCTTGCTCTCGCCAGGCCCATTGACGATGCACCCCATCACCGCCACCTTCATCGCCTCCACGCCCGGGTAGCGGGCCCTCCACACCGGCATCTGTGAGCGCAGGTAGTCGTCGATCTGCTTGGCCAGCTCCTGGAACACGGTGCTGGTGGTGCGCCCGCAGCCCGGGCAGGCTGTCACGCTGGGCACGAAGGCGCGCAGACCCAGGGCCTGCAGGATCTCCAGAGCCACGACCACCTCCTGGGTGCGCGCTTCGCCGGGCTGGGGCGTGAGGGAGACGCGGATCGTGTCGCCGATGCCTTCTTGCAGCAGCACCGACAGCGCTGCTGCCGAAGCGACGGTGCCCTTGGTCCCCATGCCGGCCTCGGTGAGCCCCAGGTGCAGCGGATGGTCACAGCGGGCGGCCAGTGCCCGGTAGACGCTGATCAGGTCCTGGACGCCGCTGACCTTGCAGGACAGGATGATCTGCTCGCGGCGCATGCCCAGCTCCTGCGCACGTCGCGCCGAGCCCAGGGCCGAGGCCACGAGCGCCTGGTACATCACCTGCCGGGCATCCCAGGGCTGCTTGCGCTTGGCGTTTTCGTCCATCAACTGGGCCAGCAGCTCCTGGTCAAGGCTGCCCCAGTTGACGCCGATGCGCACCGGACGGTCGTGCCGCAGGGCCACCTCGATCATCTGCGCGAACTGGCGGTCGCGCTTGTCGCCTTTGCCCACGTTGCCCGGGTTGATGCGGTACTTCGACAGCGCTTCGGCGCAGCCGGGGAACTCGGTGAGCAGCTTGTGGCCGTTGTAGTGGAAGTCGCCGACGAGGGGCACGTCGATGCCCATGCGGTCGAGCTGTTCGCGGATGGCGGGCACCGCCTGCGCCGCCTCGGGGGTGTTGACCGTGATGCGCACCATCTCGGAGCCGGCCAGGGCCAGCTCCTTGACCTGGATGGCCGTGCCGATGACATCGACGGTGTCGGTGTTGGTCATCGACTGGACGCGCACCGGCGCATCCCCGCCCACGGTGACCACGCGCGATCCCCAGGCCACACGGGCCTGCAACGAGCGCCGCGGCGCTGCTTGCGCGGCCGCGATCGGGGTTTCGTCGTCGAGGGTCTGCAAGCTTGCGGGACTCATCGTGCTCACCGGATGTCGAAACGGGCGACGTTCTCGCGCCGGAAGGGGGTCATGTCGAAGACCTCGCCGCGCACACGAAGTTCGGTCGCGTCGGCATTGCCCACACGCACGCGCATCGGGAAGGCGCCTTCCAGCGCCACTTCCTCGCCAGGGGCGAGCAGCCTGGACAGTAGAGTCCGCCCGTTGGCGTCCTGGATCTCCACCCAGCTCTCGGCACGGGTGCGCACCACCACGGGTGGCGCAGAGGGGGCCGGCACCGAGGCCTGGGAGACCGCCGCCGGCGCCGAGGCCGCTTCGGCGTCGGATGCGGGGGCGTCGAGGCTGGCCGCCGGCTCCACCGGCACCACCTCCACGGTGACGCCGCTCGTCGTCGCAGCGCCATCGCGGCCGAGCCAGGTCTGCCAGGTGCTCGTGGGGATCCACCACAGCACCATCGAGCCGGCCATCAGCAGCGCCGCCCCCCAGACCGCCGGGCGCCGCAGCAGGCCCAGACCGGGAAGGCCCTCGCGCGGCTGTGCCGGATCCCGGAAGGGCTGGTTCAGCCCCTGCGCCACCTCCTCGAGCTGTGACAGCGTGCCCGGCGAGGGCAGCAGGGCCAGGACGGGCGCCGGATCGATCTTGAGCGAGCGGCACACGGTCTGGGCCAGGGCCCGGGCGAAGGTCGCGTCGGGCAACTCGTCGAGACGGTCGGCTTCCAGCGCTTCGAGCTTGCGCACCGAGACCTTGATCGACGCGGCAAGCTGGGCGATATGCACGCCCTGGGCCAGACGCGCCGCCCGGATCATCTCACCGGCACTGGGCTCGGTGGGCCCCTGCGCAGTCTGCCCCTCAGTCATCGAAACGCCCCCGCTCAAAGTTGGCGGCCTCGCGCGATTGCGGGAAGCGCTGGCGCAGTTCACGACCGAGTTCGTTGGCCCCGCCGCGGTTGCCCAGGCGGTGCTCGATGCGCGCAGCCAGCCACAGGCTTTCGGCGTTGACCAGCTCGGGAACGGCATTGACCCGCCGCACGTAAAAGCGCGCGCGTTCGTACTCGCCTTCGCGATAGAGCACCAGCGCGAGGTTCATCGCGGCCACCGGGTTGCCGGGATCGAGTTCGTAGGCCCGCGCCAGCGTCTTCTCGGCCTCGGCCACTTGGCCGGCATTGGCCTGACACACGCCCTTGGCAACCAGGGTGCGCGCAACCTCGCGGTACTCCGGCATCGCCAGGGCCCGGTTGAACTGCGCAAACGCATCGGCATAGCGCCGTTGCTGGCATAGGAACCAGCCGTAGTTGTGTACCGCCCCTGCATCGCGCGGATCGAGCTGCATGGCGCGGCGGAAACTTTCCTCGGCCGGCCCCGCCTGTCCCAGGGCGGCATGGATCAGCCCGGCCAGGTTGTGGGCATCGGCCATGTTGGGCTGCAAGGCAAGCGCCTGGCGCACTTCATTGAGGGCCGTGCCATGCTGGCCCTGACCGAAATAGGCCACGGCCAGGTCGAAGCGGATGCGTGCACGGCGCTGAACCTCGCCTTCGTCGACGCGCCCGGTCTGGCTGCTGCTGCCGCTGGCCGCCGGCGGCGCGGAGGCACAGCCTCCCAGCATCAGCACCAGGGCCAGCCCTGCAGCCAGCCAGACGGGCATGGGGCGTTCGCGCACGCTCATGAACGGGTCTCCTTCACGGGGCACCGCCCGATGCCGGGCGGACCTGGATGCGGATGGGCTGGCGGGTCAGGCGGCGCTGGACGTTGGTGCGGTCGCGCACCTCGCCGGCCAGCTGCCCGCAGGCCGCGTCGATGTCGTCGCCCCGTGTCTTGCGCACGGTGGTGACCAGGCCCGCGTCGGTCAGGACTCGGGCGAAGGCTTGCACCCGCTCGCGCCCAGAGCGCTTCAGGCCCGAGGCCGGGAACGGGTTGAAGGGAATGAGGTTGAACTTGCAGCGCACCCGATCGCGCACGAGCGCGACCAGTTCACGTGCATGGGCCTCGGTGTCGTTCACACCGTCGAGCATGCAGTACTCGAAAGTGATGAAGTCCCGGGGGGCCGACTCCAGATAACGCCCGCAGGCCTCGAGCAGCTCGGCCAGAGGATACTTGCGGTTCAGGGGCACCAGCTCGTCGCGCAGCGCATCATTGGGTGCATGCAGCGAGACGGCCAGGGCCACCGGGCAATCCTCGCGCAGGCGGTCCATCATCGGCACCACGCCCGAGGTGGACACCGTAACGCGCCGCCGCGACAGGCCGTAGCCATGGTCATCGAGCATGGTGCGCAGCGCCGGCACCAGGGCATGGTAGTTCTGTAGCGGCTCGCCCATGCCCATCATGACCACATTGGTGATCGCGCGTTCCCCGGCCGGCAGGCCCAGCCGCTGGCGCAGGTGGTGCTCGGCAAACCACAGTTGGGCGAGGATCTCGCCAGTGCCGAGATTGCGGCTGAAGCCCTGGTGGCCGGTGGAGCAGAAGCGGCAGCCCACGGCACAACCCGCCTGCGAGGACACGCACAGCGTGCCGCGGTCGTCCTCGGGGATGAAGACGGCTTCGACGGCATTGCCGTCGCCCACGTCGAAGAGCCACTTGATGGTGCCGTCGGACGAGGCCTGCTCGGTCAGCACCGGCAAGGGCCGCACCTGCGCCACGCCGACGAGCTTGTCGCGCAGGGACTTGGCCAGATCGCTCATCTGGCCGAAATCGCACACGCCCTTCTGGTGGATCCAGCGGAAGAGCTGGACGGCGCGGAAGCGCTTCTCGCCCAGCCCTTCGCAGTAGGCAGCCAGCCCGTCGAGATCGAAGTCGAGGAGGTTGACCGCCATGGGCATGCCCCGCGCAAGGATGCGAAGGTCTGCGGCCGCGTTCAGCGGCTGTAGACGTTCATGCCGGGGAAGAAGAAGGCCACTTCCACGGCGGCGGTTTCAGGGGCATCCGAGCCGTGCACCGCGTTGGCATCGATGCTGTCGGCGAAGTCGGCGCGGATGGTGCCTTTCTCGGCCTTCTTCGGGTCGGTGGCGCCCATCAGCTCACGGTTCTTCGCGATGGCGTTCTCACCCTCCAGAACCTGGACCATCACCGGGCCCGAGATCATGAACTCGACCAGGTCCTTGAAGAAGGGACGCTCCTTGTGCACGGCATAGAAGGCCTCGGCCTCACCGCGCGACAGATGCACCATCTTGGCGGCAACGATCTTCAGACCGGCCGCCTCGAAGCGGCTGAGGATCTGGCCGATCACGTTTTTGGCCACGGCATCGGGTTTGATGATCGACAGGGTGCGTTCGATCGCCATGAAATTTCTCCTGAATCAAGGACTTGGCAAAACCTTGGATTGTAACCCTTGCAGTGCGTTCACCGGCACCGGCAGGGCCCGACGTGGGGCCTTGCCTCCTCAGCGCCCGCGTCCGCCGCGCCGGCCACCGCCAGCCCCGCCCTTGTGACGGCCGCCCTTGCCGCGTCCAAGGTAGGCATCGGCGCCGATGTAGCCCACGCTGGTCTGCATGGGATCGGGCTGGCGCGGGGCGCCCTGGCGGGCCTTGGTCGACTGGGCAAAGCGCTTGTCGTAGGTCTGCTCCAGCGGATCGGGCGTGCCTGGGCGCACCCCGGTCGGGCGACCGCCCGCCCTCCCGCCACCGCGCCGCTTGCCGGGCTTGCCATTCTTCCCGCCACCCGATGCCGGGCGCGGCTGGTCGGCCCCGGTCAGGCGCCGTATCATGCGCACGTCCTGGTCGCCGAGCTCCACCCACACCCCGCGCTTGAGACCGCGGGGCAGCACGATGTGCCCGTAGCGGATGCGGATCAGGCGGCTGACCGTCAGCCCCACGGCATCGAACAGCTTGCGCACTTCCCGGTTGCGGCCTTCGGTGATGACGACGCGGTACCAGCGGTTGACGCCCTCGCCGCCACCGTCCTCGATGGACTTGAAACTGGCGAGCTGGCCATCGATCTTCACCCCCTCGAGCAGCTTCTGGCGCGCCTCGGGCTCGAGCGTGCCCAGCACGCGCACGGCGTACTCGCGCTCGACGCCAAAGCGCGGGTGCATGAGCTGGTTGGCCAGTTCGCCCGAGCTGGTGAACAGCAGCAGGCCTTCGGTGTTGAGGTCCAGCCTTCCGACCGACTGCCACTTGCCCTGCTTGAGCTTGGGCAGGCGGCGGAACACGGTGGGACGGTTCTGCGGGTCGTCGTGGGTGACCACCTCACCGGCCGGCTTGTGATAGGCGAGCACGCGCGGGGCTGGCGGTGCGATCTGCACCTTGATGGGCTTGCCATTGACGCGCACCTGGTCGCCGTAGGAAATGCGCTGGCCGATGTGAGCAGGCTCACCATTGACGGAGATGCGGCCTTCCAGGATGAGCTGCTCCATGTCGCGGCGCGAGCCGATGCCGGCCTGGGCCAGCACCTTGTGCAGCTTGGGCGCATCGGGCTCCGGCGCCAGCACGCGCTTGGCAACGGCTTCGAGCTCAGCAGGCTCCTCATCGTCCTGGGCTTCGTCGTAGCGGCCTTCGACGACGTCGGCAAACCGCTCGGCGACTTCACGGTCAGCAGCCTGGCCAGGCCCCTTGGCGGGTTGTTCCGACTTGCGTGCACCGGCCGAAGGGACTGGCGCCCCCTCCCCTTCACGCTCACCCCCGCGGCGGCCGCGCCGGTTGCGGCGGCGGCGGCCACCGCTGTCCGAGCCCTCGCCGGAGGTCTCGGACGGCGCCTGCGCCGCGTCCTGCACGACCGGCTCGGTGTCATGGGAGGGCGATCCGGAGGCAGGTGCTTCATCGTCGGACGCCGCGGACCGGGCTTCGTCGGGCACGCCTGGCTGCCCGCCGGTCGACGCCGCGGCGGTCTTGCGCCGACGGGCCGGCCGGGGCGCCGGGGCCTCGGCCGCAGCGGGGGGAGGGTGCTGGCGAACCTCATGGACCTGAAGCAGGCCGAGCGCTTCCTGGGTGGTCCGTACGAGTTCATGGGGGTGGCGGTGCGCCGGGACGAGTGGCAGGCTCGTGAGGCGGAGATGCGGGCGCTGGCCCGG
>NZ_JBKBVU010000229.1:0-4499 GCF_046289365.1 Caldimonas sp.
ATCTCGGGCAGTGCGCCCGCTCGGGACCGGGGGGCTGACAGGCTCTAACATGCCGGCCCGCATGTGCATCGACACACAGGAGTGCTTCCCCATGGACTTCAGCCAACAGACCGTCCTCGTCACCGGCGCGGCCGGCAATCTCGGCCGCGCCGTGGCCCGGGCGTTTGCACAGCGCGGCGCCCGCCTGGTGCTGCTCGATCGTGAGCCTGCGGCCCTGCAGCGGGCCTACGGGGCCGACGACGCCACCCGCCTGACGCTTGCGGCCGACCTGCTCGATCCGTCGCAGGTGGAGGCGGCCGTGCAGCAGGCCTTGCAGCGTTTCGGCCGTCTGGACGTGCTGTGCAACATCGCCGGCGGCTTCCGCATGGGGCAGGCCGTGCATGAAACCTCGGATGCGACCTGGGATTTCCTGCTCGACCTCAATGCCCGCACGGTGGTACACACGGCGCGCGCGGTGGTGCCGCACATGCTGGCCGCAAGGGCGGGCAAGGTGATCCAGGTGGCAGCGGCCAGTGCCACCCAGGGCCGCGCGCAGATGGGGGCCTACTGCGCCTCCAAGAGCGCCGTGGTGCGTCTGACCGAGGCGATGGCGATGGAACTGCGTGAGCACGGCATCAATGTCAACTGCGTGATGCCCACGATCATCGACACGCCGGAGAACCGGGCCGCGATGCCCGACGCCGACCCTTCCCGCTGGGTGGCCCCGCAGGATCTGGCCGAGGTCATCGTTTTCCTGGCCTCGCCGGCGGCACGCGCCTTGCACGGGGCCGCGCTGCCCGTCAACGGCTTGAGCTGAGCGCGCCGGCCGCAGGCGATGACCTCACAGGTCATGGGCATGCGGCGATCGCGCGGATAAGCTGGCGGCCATGACACGCAACCCTTCCTCGGCGGGTGGCGAGACAGGCCGCGCGCGCACCGACGTGGGCGCCTTGCTGCGCCACTGGCGCCAGCAGCGCCACCTGTCGCAACTGGACCTGGCCCTGGAAACCTTCTTCCCGGCCCTTCTTCCCGGCCGATGAGGCCACCGCGCGTGTGCTGCGCGAGCAGATGGCGGCCGCACCCGGCTGAGCTCTTGAGGACTTGACGCGGATCAAGCCAGGCGGCCGGCTTGCGGCCTAGAGTGGCCGCATGAGACGCCATCCGGGGACGCTGTGGGCCAAACTGGCCCTGTTGTGCACGGCCTTCTTGCTGGCCGCGCTGACCTCGATCGGCCTGACGCTGTGGATCACCTGGCAGATCGAGGGGGGGGCGGCCGCGGTCAATGAGGCCGGCCGGCTGCGCATGAAGAGCTACCAGCTCGCGCTCGAGGTCGAGCGCCGGGCCGACCCGGCCGTGATCGAGGAACGGCTGCGCCGATTCGACCAGGGCCTGGAGCTGTTGCTCACCGGCGACCCCTCCCGCCCGCTCTTCGTACCCTGGAACGAGGCCACCCGCAGCCGGTTCGACGCCGTGCGCAGCCAGTGGCGCAGCCTGCGCGAGCGCTGGCAGGGCGCTGTACCGTCGGCCGCCTCTGGCGACGTCGAACGCTTCGTGGGGGCCATCGATGATTTTGTCGGCGCCATCGAGCAGCAATTGTCCTTGTGGACGGCCATCTTGCACGCCGTGCAACTGGGCATCCTTGCACTGGCCATCGCGGTGGGGGTGGCTTTGCTGTATGCCGGCCACCTGTTCGTGATCCATCCGCTCAACCGCCTGCAGCGCGGCCTGCAGCGCGTGCAGGCGCAGGACTTTGCTGCGCGGGTCGAGGAAGGATCGAGCGAGGAGTTCGATCAGCTCGCCCGCGGCTTCAACCGCATGGCGCAGACGCTGCAGGCGCTCTATGCCAACCTGGAAGGACGGGTGGCCGAGAAGACCGCCCGGCTGGAACAGCAGCGCGAGCGCCTGGCCGCACTGTACGAGACCAGCGCGCTCTTGGCCGAGGCCGCCACGCTGGATGAGCTGGCCCAGGGGTTTGCGCGCCAGGTGCGGCGCCTGGCGCGGGCCGACGCGGTGGCCGTGCGCTGGTCCGACGAGGCCAACCAGCGCTATCTGCTGCTGGCCGGCGACGGCCTGCCCCAGTTCATGAGCGAGCACGAGCAGTGCGTGCAGACCGGCAGTTGCCACTGCGGCCAGGCCGTGGACGGCGCGAGCACCCGGGTCATTCCGATCGTCTCGTCCCGACCCTCCGGACGGGATCTGTGCGCGCAGGCTGGCTACCAGACCCTGGTGTCGGTGCCGGTGCGGCTGCAGCACCGGCTGCTGGGGGAGGTGGATCTCTTCTTCCGCAGCGACACCGCACTGGGCGAGGACGAACGATCCCTGCTCGAGGCCCTGGCGGCCCATCTGGCCGGGGCCATGGAGGGCCTGCGCGCCGAGGCGCTGGGCAAAGAGGCCGCGGTGGCCCAGGAGCGCAGCCTGCTGGCGCAGGAGTTGCATGACTCCATCGCCCAGTCGCTGGCCTTTCTGAAGATCCAGGTGCAACTGCTGCGCGAGGCCCTGCGCCGCGCCGATCCCGACGCGGTGGAGCGGGTGCTGGGCGAGCTCGATGCCGGCGTGCGCGAGAGCTACAACGACGTGCGCGAACTGCTGCTGCACTTCCGCACCCGCGCCAGCGGCGAGGACATCGAGCCGGCGCTGCGCGCGACGCTGCAGAAGTTCGAGTTGCAAAGCGGGATGCGGGCGCACCTGTCGATGCATGGCCATGGCCTGCCGCTCGATCCGGACGTGCAGATCCAGGTCCTGCACGTGGTGCAGGAAGCCTTGTCCAATGTGCGCAAGCATGCACAGGCCCGCGAAGTCTGGGTGGACGTGCAGCAGACCCCGGTGTGGCGCTTCGAGGTGCGCGACGACGGCGTGGGCTTCGATGCCGCTGCAGCCCCCCCCGACGAAACCCATGTGGGCCTGCGCATCATGCGCGAGCGCGCGGCCCGCATCGGCGCGTCGGTGCACATCGACACCCAGCCCGGCCACGGCACCCGCGTGGTCCTGACCCTGCCCGGTCCGGCCGTGCCGGCCCAAGCGCTGGCCGCCTGAACCCACCCCTGCCCATGCCTGCTGCTCCTGCCCGCATCCGCCTGCTGGTCGTCGATGACCACACCCTGTTTCGCCGCGGCATCGTGGCCCTGTTGGGCCTGGAGCCGCGGCTGCAGGTGGTGGGCGAAGCCGGCGATGCCGGGCAGGCCCAGCGCCAAGCACGCGAACTGCAGCCCGACCTCATCCTGCTGGACAACCACCTGCCCGGGGTGAACGGTGTGGATGCGCTGGCCGGCCTGCGTGAGGTGGCACCGCGTGCGAAGGTGCTGATGCTCACCGTCAGCGAGGACGAGCAGGACCTCGCCGCGGCGCTGAAGGCCGGTGCACGCGGCTATGTGCTCAAGACCATCGACGGCCCGGACCTGGTGCGGGCCATCGAGCGCACGATGGCTGGCGACTCGGTCGTCAGCCCCGAACTGACGGCCAAGCTGGTGGCGGCCTTCCAGGCCCTGCACGCCGCCCCCGGCGCGCCCGCGCCGCCTGAACCGGCCGCGGCCGAGCCGCTGGACACCCTGTCGCCGCGCGAGCGCGAGATCCTGGGCCAGATCGCTCGGGGGGCCAGCAACAAGGAGATCGCCCGCGAACTCGGCATCGCCGAGACGACGGTCAAGATCCACGTCCAGCACATCCTGCGCAAGCTGGGCTTGAGCTCGCGTGTGCAGGCGGCCGTCTATGCCAGCGAGCGCCAGCGCGGTTGAGCTTGCTCAGGGTACCCCTCTGGTCAGGCCGGGGCTGGCCGGCGATGATGGGGCCATGCACGCACCTTGGCCTCCCCCCGACCCGACCGTCCCCGGCCCGGCGCCCGGTGGGCGCGAGCAGCACCTGCACCTGCTGAGCGAACCGCTGTCGGGCCTGCGCTGGCGCGATCCCGTCACGGTGCCGCCCACGGCCAGCGTGCGCGAGGCGGCGCAGCTCATGCAGCAGCAGGGGGTGTCGTCGGTGCTGGTGGTCGAGCAGGGCCGCCTGTTCGGCCTGGTGACCGACCGCGACCTGCGCAACCGGGTCGTGGCGGCCGGGCTCGATCCGTCGCGCCCGGTCATGGACATCGCCACGCTGGCGCCCCTGACCCTGGACGAGCGCCGCCCCGCGATCGAGGCCTTGATGCTGATGGCGCGGCACAACATCCACCACCTGCCGCTCATGGACGGAGAGCGCGTCACCGGCCTGGTCACGGTGCGCGACCTGACCGAGCGGCACGGCACCACCGCGGTGTATCTCGTCGGCGAGATCCACAAGCAGCCCAATCTGGAGGGGCTGGTGCGCGTGAGCCGGCGCCTGCCCGAGTTGCAGCGCCACCTCGCGGCGGCCGACGCCTCGGCCCATGCCACGGGCCACCTGATCACCGCTGTCACCGATGCCTTCACCGCCCGGCTGATCCACCTCGCCGAAAGCCGCCTGGGCCCGCCGCCGGTGGACTACGTCTGGGTGGCCGCCGGCTCGCAGGCCCGCTGCGAGCAAACCGCCAAGACCGACCAGGACAACTGCCT
>NZ_JBKBVU010000020.1:0-29831 GCF_046289365.1 Caldimonas sp.
GGCCGCGCGCATCGCACGCGCCGCCAGGCCTTGAAGCTCAGCGGCTGTTGGGCCGGTTGGCCGGACGCGGGCCGGACGAACGCGTCTCGAGGTGACGGAAGGTGATGCGCCCTTTGGTGAGGTCGTAGGGCGACAGCTCCAGCGAGACATTGTCGCCCGCCAGGATGCGGATGTGATGCTTGCGCATCTTGCCCGCGGTGTAGGCCACCAGGCTGTGACCATTGTCCAGCGTCACACGGAAACGGGAATCGGGCAGCACTTCCTCGACCTTGCCGCGCATTTCGATCAGTTCTTCCTTGGCCAAATCAACTCCTTGGGGGTGGTGAATGCAGACACGAGGCTCAGGCCCGCAGGGCGCGCTGCGCCCATTGCCGGCCTTGCTCGGCCGCGTGGCGCAGGGCGCCTTCGCGGGTGTCGAAAGGGGCCGCAAAGCGGAACACGCGGTCGTGCGTGCCCGCACCCCGGCCACTGCGGATCGAGACGGATGCAGCAAACCCGCCGGCATCGATGCGGCGGGACAGCGGTGAGACAAGGTACTTGCCCACCGCAAACGGTTGTTCACGGTTGGTCTTCATGGACTTCCTGAACCGGCGTGCAGCGCCGGTGCGTTCAAAACGGATACAGACACCGGCCACCCATGGGTTGCCGGCGAAGGGGGCAGACGGCTGCCACCCTGGGGTGTTGTCGGAAGCGTCTGGCTGCGCGGTGCGCAAGGCGCCGTCCGGGATGGGGCTCGCCGCAGGAGAAGACTGACAGCCGCGGGACCGACAGCAAGGCTCGAAAGCCGATTCGGTCCGGGGCGCAACGCGCGGCGCACAGGGCCTGCAGCGTGTCAGACGACAACTGCCGCGTCAGAGAGCAAGGCGCGACAGAAGCATAAAGTATACCCGCTTGACCCGCCGCGTGCAGCACCGCCCCCGCCACGGCGACAATGACCCCATGAACGATGACTCACAGATCGAGGTGCCGCCGTCCTTTGTGGCCCTGTTCGTGGCGCCCGGGCGGATCAAGCCCCGTGAGCCCTGGGCCGTGATCGCTCAGCGCTACGAGCTGTGCGAAGACCTCGCCCAGATGCTCACCGACACCGCCCGCACCCAACTGTGGGAGCTGCACGCCACCGAGGCCGACGTGCTGGAGCGCATTGGCCGCGGGCTGGCCGCAGGGCCGCTGGACCTCACGCCGGACGAGACGCAATGGGTGCTGCACCGGTTGGCAGAGTTGCTGGGATGGGCGGGGGTGGGCCCGCCCACCGGTCCATCCGCCGCAAAACAATAAAAGCGCCCGGCCCCGCCCGTGCGCACCAGCGCCTCCCGGCGGCCTCCCACCGTCTGGTGCGAGAAGGTCCACGAGCGAGCCCATCCCTCAGGCCACGGGCCCACGCGGTCATGGTGGCTCACCACGGCCGAGCCGTCGGCGCTGCGGCCCGGCCGCGAACGGCGGGCCGCTCGGCTCACTGGATTCCAAGAATCCAGCGCGCCAGCGTCTTTGCTTCTTCGGCCGACACCTGGGGTTGCGCCGGCATCGGCACCTGACCCCAGACACCCACGCCGCCTTCGCGGATCTTGGCCGCCAGCCGCTCCTCGGCCCCTTGGTCCCCGGCGTACTTGGCCGCGATGCTCTTGAACGATGGGCCCAAGGAACTGCGGTCCACCCGGTGACAGGCCATGCAGTTCTTGGTCTTGTACAACTCGTCGTCGGCCCACGCCGCACCACTGATCAGCCACAAGGCCAGCAGCCAAGGGACGGGTACGCGCTTCATCGGTTGACTCACGGGAAACTCGCGGGGACGCTGCGCGCCCGCCGCGAATGCAAGCACACCACGGTCACTGGCCAGCTCCCTCAGTTGGGCGTCAGACGGGAGATCGTGCCCTCGTCGGTTGCCACATACAGGTTGCCGTCCGGGCCCTGCACCAGCGAACGGAAGCGTGCGGCCGGCATCGGCAGGTTCACCGTGGTGCGCGTGGCCGACAGCCCGTTGGGCGCGATGTCGAGCACGTCGATCCGGTTGCCCACCGGCGTTCCGTGGATGCCGATGCCGCCGAAGCCGACGAGCATCCGGCCGTTCCACGCTTTCCACTGCGCTCCGCTCACGAAGGTCGCACCGAACATGCCCTGCGACAAACCGTCATTGTTCCAGGCCGGCCTCATCGCATTCGGGTAGGTCCTGGTATCGGTCATCGGCATGAAGGCGGCCCGCTGCTTCGGGTCCATCGGGCCCATCTGGTTGGGGCTGTAGCCGCAGTAGTCGTCCGGGCAGGGGCCACGGCCCGCCATGTTCGGGCGCGGATCCCAGCCGGCATTGCCCCCGGGCACCAGGGCCGTCACCTCGTCGCTGTGCCAGGGGCCGTTCTCGGCCGTGAACGGCTGGTGGGTGCCGGGACGGAAGGTGATGCCTTGCGGATTGCGATGGCCGTAGGTGTAGATCCGCGGGTCGAAGCCTGCCGGCGCGCCATTGCCCGGCGCGGCCTTGCCATCGCGGTCGATGCGCAGAACCTTGCCGCCCAGCAGGGTCGGGCTCTGCGGCACTTGCCCGTTGTGCGTGTCGCCCGTGGTCACGTAGAGGTAACCGTCACCGGGGCTGAAGCGGATACGCCCGCCGTTGTGCGCGCCCGGGCCGCCGAAGGGGTGGTTGCTGGCCCGCGGCTTGTACGGGATGTCGGTGACGATGTCCGTGCGGTCGGACACGGCAGTCAGCGCATCGTTGACCCGCAGCCGGATCACGCGGTTGGTGCCGGGTGGGGTCAGGCTTGAGGACGAGTAGACATAGACGAAGCGGTTGCTGGCGAAGTTCGGATCGACGGCCACCCCGGCCATGCCCGCCTGGCCTTCGCAAAACAGGTCATTGGCGATGGACGCGTAGCCCTTGGCATCCTTCATCCCCAAGAGCTTCACCACGGTGCCGTTGGTGTGTCGCACCGAGAGTCCTTGGCACTTCTCGGTGAAGAACATGGTGCCGTCCGGAAGGAAAGCCATGTCCCAGGGGCTGTCGAGTTTGGTCAGCACGACCGTGTGCGAAAGCGAGGGCACGGCAGGCTGCATGCCCGTCGTGACACCGGTGGGTGTGGCGCAAGCGGCCAGGGCGCAAGCCAGCGCCCCCATCATGGGTCGATACATCGCGGGTCTCCTCGTCGTTGTCGCCAGGGCGCTTCACACGAGCGCCACGGACTCAATCTAGGCCGCAGCCCGACGCCGTTCAAGGCTGCCGTGCGATCCGCGGTATGACGATGTGCGGCGGTGCAGCATCGACGCCGACCCCCTCCTCCCCGCCGCGCCCACGGCCGCGCTGCGGCTGCGGGCTGCGGGCTGCGGGCCCATCGGCAAGAAGCCGCGTGTGCGGCTCACTCCACCGTCACACTCTTCGCGAGGTTCCTCGGCTTGTCCACATCCGTTCCTCGCGCGCAGGCCGTGTGATAGGCCAGCAACTGCAGCGGCACCACGTGCAAGATGGGGGAGAGCTTGCCGTAGTGTTCGGGCATGCGGATGACATGCACGCCGGGTTCGCTTTCGATGCGGGTGTCGGCATCAGCGAAGACGTAGAGCTCGCCGCCGCGCGCGCGCACTTCCTGCATGTTGCTCTTGAGCTTTTCCAGCAGGGTGTCATTGGGGGCCACGGTCACCACGGGCATCTGGTCGGTCACCAGCGCCAGCGGGCCATGCTTGAGCTCACCGGCCGGGTAGGCCTCGGCGTGGATGTAGCTGATCTCCTTGAGCTTCAAAGCACCTTCCAGTGCAATGGGGTAGTGCAGGCCGCGGCCCAGGAACAATGCATGGTCCTTGCGGGCAAAGTCCTCGGCCCAGGCGATCACCTGGGGCTCCAGCGCCAGCACGGCCTGCAGGGCCACGGGCAGGTGGCGCAGGGCCTTCAGGTGGGCCGCCTCTTCTTCGTCGGTGAGGCGGTCACGCACCTGGGCCAGCGCCAGCGTCAGCAGGAACAGGCCCACGAGCTGCGTCGTAAAGGCCTTGGTCGAGGCCACACCGATCTCCACACCCGCACGCGTGATGTAGGCCAGCTTGCACTCGCGCACCATCGCACTGGTGGCCACGTTGCACACCGTGAGCGTGTGGGGCATGCCCAGGCTGCGCGCATGCTTGAGCGCGGCCAGCGTGTCGGCGGTTTCACCGGACTGCGTGATCGTGACGACCAGCGTCCTGGGGTGCGGCACGCTGTCGCGATAGCGGTATTCGCTGGCGATCTCCACGCTGGTGGGAATCTTGGCGATCGATTCGAGCCAGTACTTGGCGGTGCAGCCCGCGTAGTAGCTGGTGCCGCAAGCCAGGATGAGCACCTGTTCAACCTCCTTGAACACCGAGTAGGCCCCGTCACCAAAGAGTTCGGGCGTGATGGCCTGCACGGCGTCGAGCGTGTCGGCGATGGCGCGCGGCTGCTCGAAGATTTCCTTTTGCATGTAGTGCCGGTAGGGGCCCAGCTCGGCCGCACCGGTGTGGGCCAGCACGGTGCGCACCGGCCGCTCGACACGCTCGTAACGGTCGTGCGGCGCATGGGCGGTGCGCGACTCGATCCAGTAGCGGCCGAGTTGCAGGTCCACCACGTCACCTTCTTCCAGGTAGACGATCTGGTCGGTCACGCCCGCCAGGGCCATCGCGTCGGAGGCGAGGAAGTTCTCGCCCGCATCGGCCGCGCCCACGCCCAGCACCAGCGGCGAGCCCTCGCGGGCGCCCACCACGCGGTGGGGTTCGTCGCGGCAGAACACGGCAATGGCGTAAGCGCCGCGCAGGCGCAGCGTGGCGCGCTTGACGGCATCGAAAAGATCGCCATCGTAGAGATGGTCCACCAGGTGGGCGATGACTTCGGTGTCGGTCTGGCTGGCAAAGGTGTAGCCCTTGCCCTGCAGCTCGGCGCGCAGTTCGTCGTGGTTCTCGATGATGCCGTTGTGCACGAGGGCGATGCGTGCGGGGCGTGCGGTGCAGGCATCGGCCCCGGTGCCGTGCGAGAAGTGCGGGTGAGCGTTGTGCACCGCCGGCGCGCCGTGCGTGGCCCAGCGGGTGTGGGCGATGCCGGTGTAGCCGGCCACGCTGTCTTGCGCCACCTGGGCTTCCAGTTCGGCCACGCGCGAGGTGCTGCGCGCGCGGCGCGGGCCGCCGTCCTGGTGCACGGCCACGCCGCAGGAGTCATAGCCGCGGTACTCCAGGCGCTTCAGGCCTTCGATCAGAACGGGGACGATATTGCGCTGGCTGGTGGCGCCGACGATGCCGCACATGAACAAGCTCCGTGAGGGAAACGATGCCGGGATGCTAGGCAAGGCAGCATGAAATGTTCTTGCGAAATCATGGCTAATCGATAGGAATCCACCACGAAACAACCAGTATGGAATAATCATTCATAACGTATCTGATAATGAATGATTCTTCCGACACCGCCTTGCCCCTGGATGGCATCGACCTGCGGCTGCTGGAGCAGTTGCAGCGCGATGCCTCCTTGAGCAACCAGGCCCTGGCCGAACGCTGCCATGTGTCGCCGGCCACCTGCCTGCGCCGGGTGCGGCGGCTGGTGGAGGCCGGCGTGATCGAGCGCCGTGTGGCCTTGCTGTCGCCGCAGCGGCTGGGCGCCGGGCTCACGGCCATCGTCGAGATCACGCTCGATCAGCAAGCCGCCGAACGCCTGGCGGCCTTCGAAGCCCGCGCAGTGGCCGAGCCGCGGGTCCAGCAGTGCTACCGGACCAGCAGCGGCCCCGACTTCGTG
This sequence comes from Caldimonas sp., assembly GCF_046289365.1. Lineage (NCBI taxonomy): Bacteria > Pseudomonadati > Pseudomonadota > Betaproteobacteria > Burkholderiales > Sphaerotilaceae > Caldimonas > Caldimonas sp. The sequence goes on from NZ_JBKBVU010000020.1 coordinate 5,702, forward strand.
CTCGTGGTGCAGGTGCCCGACATGCAGGCCTACCACGCCCTCGTGCAGCGGCTCTTCACCACGGACGCCAATGTCCGAAATGTGAAAACCTACTTCTCTGTCAAGCGCGCAAAGTTCGAACCCGCGCTGAGCCTGCCATCCTCCTCCTGAACCCGGGCAACGCCTTGAATCCTTGGCAGCCCTTGACTGCAATGTTATAACGTTTCGGTTGTTCATCTTCCGGGCGAGGAGGCCCTGCCATGACCCCATCCCCTTTCCTGCGGGGCCGCCGGCGACTGCTGGCGGCAGCCCTGTCGACCATCTTGCTGTTGGCGGCCTGCGGAGGCGGCGGCAGCAGCGACGAGCATGACGACCACTACCACATCGACACCCTGGGCCGGCTGGTGATCGCCGACGGCAGCACGACCGTGCGCGTGCTCGACCTCGACGGCGGCACCGTGGTGCAGAACTTCACGCTCGACCATGCGCCCTCGGCGCTGTACGCCAGCCCCGGTTTGCGCTATGCCCTGGCCGTGCAGCGCACGCAGGACCAGGTGCAGGTGATCGACGGCGGCATCTACCAGGAAGACCACGGCGACCACCTGCACGACTACAAGCGCAACCCGGCATTGGTGGACTGGCGCATCGGTGGCGTGCGGCCCACCCACTACGAGGTGCACGAGGGCCTGGGCGCCTTCTTCATGGACGGCCTGGACGCCAGCGGTGCGCCGGCCCAGGCCGTGGTGCTCACCGATACCCGCATTGCCGCTCGTCAGGTGCTGGCCTCGTTGACCCTGGCGCGCGCGATGCACGGCACGGCCGAGCCGCGCGGCAGCTTCCTGCTCACCACCTATCGCGAAGCGGACAGCGGCAGCACCCTGCCCACCCAGGTGGAGCTCTACCAGCGCAATGGCAGCGGCTACACCTTCTTGCAGCGTTTCGACCCCCTCTGCCCGGGCCTGCACGGCAGCTACTCCAACGCAGGCCACAGCGCCTTCGGCTGCACCGACGGTGTGCTCGTCGTCACCCAGGACGGCAGCAGCTTCAACGCCCGCAAACTGCCCAACCCTGACGACATGCCAGTGGGCGCGCGCATCGGCACGATCACCGGCCATCCCGAGCGCGGCAGCTTCATCGGCATCGCCTCGCCCGGCCACTTCTTCGAGATCGACCCGGTCGCCGGCACGATCACCCGCATCCCCTGGGCCGAGGGCCGCACCCGCCGCGCGCACGCCATCGACGCCGAGGGCCGCCACCTGCTGATCCTGGACGACCAGGGCACGCTGCACGTGCTCGACGGCGACGCCGGCTGGGCCGTGCGCGCCAGGCTGCCGGCCATCGCCAACATGCCCACGGCGGCGCCCTTCCCCACCATCGCGGTGAACCGTGCAGCCGACCGAGCCTACCTGAGCGACCCCGCCGGCTCGCGCATCGTGGTCGTGAACCTCGAGACCGCGACCCTGGCCGAGCCCATCGCCCTGAACTTCAACCCCACGCTGCTCACCTGGGTGGGCATCGAACGACATGATGACCCTGCGCATTGACCGCCTGCTGCCCCTGGCTCTGGGGGCCAGTCTGATCACCACCTCCGCCTGGGCCCAGACCCCGCCCGAGGCCCCCAAGGCCCCCACACCGTCACTGATCGAGATCGGTCTGGTGCTCGATGGCGGCTTCAGCTCGCGTGAAGGCGCGCTGGCCCAGCGCGAACGCGGTTTGGCCCTCGGCCACAACGAGCTGAGCCTCTCGGGCGCCGTGGACAACCTCTTCCAGGCCCGTGCCACCGCCGTGCTGCACAGTCACGAGGGCGAGACCGAGCTGGAACTCGAGGAAGCCTTCGTCGAGACCACCACGCTGCCGGCCGGCCTGCAAGTGCGCGCCGGGCGCTTCCTGGCCGGCCTGGGCTACCTGAACGAGCAGCACCTGCACGCCGACGACTTCGTCGAGCGGCCCTTGCTGTATCGCGCCTTCCTGGGCAGCCACTACTTCGACGACGGCCTGCGCCTGAGCTGGACGGCCCCCACACGCCTGTACTGGCGTTCCACCGTCGAGGTGCTGAGCGGGCGCCAGCTCGTGCCGCAATCGCGCAACGATCCACGTGCCGGGGCCTTGACCGCCAGCACCAAGATCGGCGGCGACTGGGATGCCTCGAACAGCTGGCAGCTCGGCCTGTCCTACCTGCACAACCGGCGCCAGGCCGTGATGGAGGAGGAAGACTCCGATCACGGCCATGAGCACGACCATGCCCACGGCAGCCGCTTCGGCGGACGCCATCTCGTCATCGCCGACGCGGTGTGGAAATGGGCCCCGGGCGGCAACAACCGCCAGCGGCAATTGCGGGTGTCGGCCGAATATGCGCGCGTGAGCGACCTCAACGAGTTCGCCCGTTCGAGCGACGTGCACGAGGCCGGCTATCTCTCGGTGGTGTACCGGTTTGCCCCGCAGTGGGAAGCCGGCGTGCGCGTGGACGAGCTGCGCGTGCGCGAGCCGCATGGCGACCATTTCCACAGCGGCCGCCTGCGCGAGGCCAGTGCCATGCTGGCCTGGAAGCCCACGCACTTCTCGGCCCTGCGCCTGCAGCTCACCGGCCAGCGCGACCGCGGCGGCTTCGACGACGCCGGCCACCGCGTGCAGCTTCAATACGTGATGAGCCTGGGAGCCCACGGTGCGCACGGTTTCTGAACACTGGCGCCGCTGGGTGGCGGTGCTGTGCTGTGCGCTGGCTGCCCCGGCCGCTCAGGCACTGGAGGTCTTCACTTGCGAGCCGGAATGGGCGGCGCTCGTGAAGGTGCTGGCCCCGCAGGCGCGCGTGACCAGCGCCACGCATGCGCTGCAGGACCCGCATCACATCGAGGCCCGGCCTGCGCTCATCGGCGCACTGCGCCGGGCCGACCTCGCAGTGTGCACCGGCGCCTCGCTCGAAGCCGGCTGGCTGCCCATGCTGCAACAGCGCGCGGGCAACGCACGCGTGTTCAACGGGCGCGAGGGCATGTTCTTCGCGGCCGACCACGTGACGCTGATGCACGACCACGGCCACACCCACCTGGACCGCCGCCTGGGCGACGTGCATGCCGAAGGCAACCCGCATTTCCACCTCGACCCCCGCAAGCTCAGGCAGGTCGCCCAGGCCCTGGCCGAGCGCCTCGCCCGCATCGACCCCGCCGGCGCTGCGCTCGTGCGCGAGCGCCACGCGGCGTGGCTGCGCGACTGGGACCGACGCATCGCCGGGTGGGAGAAAAAGGCCGAGCCGCTGATGGGCCACACCCTGGTGGCCCAGCACACCACCTTCGCCTACCTGTGGGAATGGCTGGGCCTGACCCAGGTGGCCGACCTGGAGCCCCGGCCCGGCCTGCCGCCCACGCTGGCGCACCTGCAGCGCGTGCTCAAGGACGTGGCCGAGGACCCGCCGCGTTTCATCGTGCAGGCCAGCTACCAGGACCCTCAGGCCGGCCAGTGGCTGGCCGGGCGCACCGGCTTGCCGCTCAAGGTGCTGCCGGCCACCGTCACCGAGCAGGGGCGCGCCCGCACGCTGGAAGGCCTGTTCGACGAGTTGATCGACCACTTGCTGGCCGCGCTGCAGGCCTCGGAGACCCTGCGTCGATGAACGAGCTGTCCGTGCTGGGCTGGCCGCTGGCCGCCGGTGTGCTGGTCCTGCTCAGCCATGTGCCGCTGGGCCTGCAGGTGCTGCGTCGCGGCATCGTCTTCATCGACCTGGCCGTGGCCCAGGTGGCGGCCCTGGGCGTGCTGATCGCCGACAGCCTCACCGGCGGGGACTGCACCGTGTCAGCCCTGGCCGGTGTGCTGGCCGCACTGGCCGGGGCCGCGCTGGTGGCCGCCCTCAGCCGGACCTGGCCCGAGCGGCGCGAGGCCCTGATCGGCCTGGTCTATGTGGCCGCAGCCGTCGCCGCGCTGCTGTGGGTCAGCGCCGACCCCCATGGCGGACAAAAGCTCGCTGCCGTGCTCGCCGGCGACGTGCTGTGGGTGCTGCCGGAGCAGTTGGCCGTGCTGGCCGCAGCCACCGCCGTGTTCCTGGTGCTGCACCGCGTGGGAGGCGCCACACTGTGGGACGGCCCGGCCTTCTACCCGGCCTTTGCCGTGCTCGTCAGCTTGTCGGTGCCCCTGCTGGGGCTCTACCTCGTGTTCGCCACGCTCATCGTGCCCGCCCTGGCCGTGGCCGCCCGCCTGGGCCGGGCCTGGGCCGGCGTGCTGCTCGGGGCCCTGGCCCAGGCCGCCGGCTTGCTGGCCTCGCTGACCTGGGACCTGCCCAGCGGCCCTTGCGTCGTGCTGGCACTGATGGCCGCCGGGCTGCTGGTGGCCCTGACCGGGCTGTGGCGCCCGCCTCGCAGAGCCGGCGCTACACTGGATGCGTGAGCCCCACGAACGCCTCTCCCCCACGCCCGAGCCCGGCCGAGGTGGCGCGCAGGCTGGACCGCGCCCAGGCCCTGTGCGCCGCACGCGGGGCCCAGCTCACCGCACTGCGCCGCGAGGTGCTGGAGCTGCTGCTGTTGCGCCAGGGCAGTGCCAAGGCCTATGACCTGCACGACGACATGCGCGAGCGCCATGGCCGGGTGGCACCCACCACGGTCTACCGCGCGCTCGAATTCCTGATGGAGCAGCAACTCGTCCACCGTGTCGATGCGCTCAACTGCTTCGTCGTGTGCAACCTCGATCACAGCCCGCACACCCACCCTCACGACCACACGATGATGCTCGTGTGCTCGCGCTGCGGCCAAGTCACCGAGATGCACGACGATCCAGCCATCGAGGCCATTCGCCGTGCCCTGCAGGACGACGCCCCGGGCTTCCACGCCACGGGCATCGAGATCAAGGGCGTGTGCGGGGCCTGTCAGTCGCCCCCCGCATCGTCCTGAGACCCGGCGCAGCGGCGGCAGATGCAGGCCCGGCCCCGCATCGGCGCCGGCACTCGCGCCAGCGTCTCGCGCCGCAAGCTCACCGTGGTGCACCAGCAGGGCCGGGAGGCATCGCCCTGCGGGGCCATCGCGCAGCCGTTGGGCCCGTCACACAAAGGACAGCGGGCGGTGTCGATCGGCGGCGTCGTGCTCACGTCTTCTTCCGCGGGCGTTGCCAGCCCGGGATCGTCACCTGCTTGGCACGCGCCACGGTGAGCTGCCCGGCCGGCGCGTCCTTCGACAGCGTGCTGCCCCCGCCGATGGTGGCCCCTGCGCCCAAGGTGATGGGCGCCACCAGCACGCAGTTCGAGCCCACATGCACGTCATCGCCGATCACCGTGCGGTGCTTGTTCGCCCCGTCGTAGTTGGCCGTGATGCTGCCCGCGCCGTAGTTCACGCGCTCGCCCACGGTCGCGTCGCCCAGGTAGGCCAGGTGGTTGGCCTTGGCACCGCGCGCCAGCGTCGAGTTCTTCACTTCCACGAAGTTACCGATGTGCACCTCGGGGCCCAGGTCGGCGCCCGGGCGCAGGCGGGCGAAGGGTCCGACCAGCGCGCCCTCGCCCACCTTCACGCCCAGGGTGTCGCCATCGATGTGGGTGTAGGCATGGATCACCGCACCGTCGGCGATCTCCGCATTACGGATGACGCAATTCGGCCCGATGCGCACATGATCGCCCAGCACCACGCGACCTTCGAACACGCAGTTGATGTCGATCTCCACGTCGCGCCCGCAGGCCAGCGTGCCGCGCAGGTCGAAGCGCGCCGGGTCGGCCAGGCGCACCCCCTCGGCCATCAGGCGCTCGGCCTGGCGGCGCTGCAGGCGGCGCTCCAGCTCGGCCAGTTGCGCCGGGCTGTTCACCCCCAGCACCTCGATCTCGTCGGCCGGGTGGGCCGCCACCACCTCCACCCCCTCGGCCACCGCCAGGGCCACCACGTCGGTCAGGTAGTACTCGCCCTGGGCGTTGTCGTTCTTCAACCGCGCCAGCCAGCGTTTCAGATGGGCGGTGGGCGCGGCCATCATGCCGGTGTAGACCTCGCGGATCTCGCGCTGCTCGGGGCTGGCATCTTTGTGCTCGACGATGGCGCGCACGCCGGCCCCCTCACGCACGATGCGGCCATAGCCCGTCGGGTCGGCCAGGTGCACGGTCAGCAGGGCCAGGCGCCGGCCGTCGCAGGCGGCCACCAAGGCGCGGGCGGTCTCGGGATCGATCAGCGGCACGTCGCCGTTGAGGATCAGCGTGGTCCCCTCACCGGCCAGCTCGGGCACGGCCTGCAGCACCGCATGGCCCGTGCCCAGTTGCGGCTGCTGCAGCACGAAGCGCAACTGCGGCGTCGCCGGCGCCATGGCCGCACGCACCTGGTCGGCTCCATGCCCCACGACGGCAATCAGGCGATCGGCCTGCAGACGTGCAGCCGCGTCGATCACATGCTGCAATAGGGCTCGCCCGGCCAGCCGGTGCAGGACCTTGGGCAGCGAGGATTTCATGCGGGTGCCCTGGCCCGCGGCCATGATGACGACGTTCAGTGCCATGGAAATGTTCGCTCGTATCCAGTCGATGGGCCGCATTATCGGCTGCCGGTCCGCCGCGCTGGCCGTCACGCTGGCGGTGATGCTGAGCGGTTGCAGCCTGCTGCGCGTAGGCTACGAGCAGGCCCCCAGCCTGGTGTACTGGCGGCTCGACCGCCTGGCCGGCTTCACGCCGGCACAGGCCCCCAGGGTGCGTGACGCGATCGCACAGTGGTTCGCCTGGCACCGACGCGAGGAACTGCCCCGCTATGCCGAGGCCCTCGCCCGGCTCCAACAGGAACTGCTGCGGGACACCACCCCGCCGCAGACCTGCCGCTGGCTGGACGAGCTGTCGGCCTGGCGCGATACCGCCTGGGATCGGGCGCTTCCACTGCTGGCGCCGCTGGCCCGCGACCTCGACGCCGCTCAGCTCGCGCGCCTGGCACGGCAGTGGCAACGCGACGACGAAGCCCTGCGCCGCGAGATGCTGCCCGAGGACCCGGCCGAGCGCCTGCAGGCCCAGGTGCAGCGAACCGTGCAGCGTGCCCAGCGCCTGTACGGCCGGCTCGATGCCGACCAGCGCACCTGGCTCGCCCAGGCCCTGGCCGAGGCCCGGCTCGATCCGCAAGCCTGGTTCGCCTAACGCCAGCGCCGTCAGGCCGACCTGCTGAACACCCTGGCACGCCTGCGTGAGCGCGAGGCCGGCCTGCTCCAGACGCAAGCCGCGCTGCAGGCGGTGTACCGCCGCGCCGTGGGCGTCCCGTCGTCTGGCCCCGCCGGGGAGGCCGCCGTCTGCGAGCTGCTGGCCGGCCTGCACAACCGCACCACCGCGGCGCAGCGACACACCGCCGCGCAGCGCCTGCGCGGCTGGGAGGCGGACCTGCGGGCCCTGGCCGCCGACAGCCCCGCCCCCGGGGAACACCAGGCTCAGTCCCGGGCCGAACCGCCCCTGCCACGGTAGGCGCCCGGCGTCTGCCCCGTCCACAGCCGGAAGGCCCGGTGGAAGGAGGCCGCGCTGTCAAAGCCCAGTTCGATCCCGATCGCGGCGATGGGCTCGCGCGTGCGCGTGAGCTTGAGCACCGCCAGATCGCGTCGCAACTCGTCCTTGATGCGCTGGAAGCTCGTGCCTTCGTCGGCCAGCCGCCGGTGCAGCGTGCGCAGGGACAAATTCAGCGCACGCGCCGTCGCCTGCGCCGTCATCCCCTGCGGCAGATGCGTGGACAAGTGAGCGCGCACCTGCTGGGCCAGGCGCTCATGGCGGAATTCGGCAAACATCCAGCCCTCGGGCGCACGGCGCAGGAACTCCGGCAGTTCCTGGGCACTGCGCCGCAGCGGCCACTCCAGCCAGGCCGCATCCAGGTACAGAGCCGACACCGGCTGACCGAACCGCACCGGCCCGGGGTAGAGGTTCTGGTACTCCTCAGCGAACGCCGGCGCCTCGAAGGCGAAGTCCACCCGCTCCAGCGGCAGCTTGCGTCCCACCAGCCAGGAGCACACGCCATGCACGAGCTTGAGCATCAGATCGTCGGCAATCGCCGCCGGAGGCCGGGCGCCCTCATGGCGCTGCAGCGCGATGCGGCACCACCCCTGCACCACGCCCACCTCCAGCCGGAAGTCATCCTGCAGCATGCGCAGGAACAGCGTCCAACGGTGCAGGGCCACCTGCAGATTGCGGGCGTCCAACAAACTCAGGCAGGTGAACTTCAGCGCACCGGGCCGCAGGGGTCGCGAGTAGAAGTGCAGCATCTCGTCGTCCAGACGACGCACCAGGGCGCGGTAGAGCGCGGCGAACTGCGCCTCCGTCACGCGAGCACCCGTGTGCTGCATCAGCACCGGGGACACACCGGCCTCGACCAGCGCCGCCTGCACATCGGCCTGACTGGCGCCGCTGGCCTCGAAGAGGGCCCGCACATAGCCCATCGACAAGGTGGGCGTCATCATCGAGGGGGCACGGACAGACAAGGCTCAAGGCTCCCGGCGCGGCATCCGGCAACGGCCGCGCGAGCCCGAACCCTAGCATGCTTCGACCCGTCAGCGCACCCGGCCGCGCCGGCCGTCCCCTGACCGCCCACCCGGGCGGCTCAGCCGGGCCGCGACCAGGCCCGGGCCAAGTCCTGCAGCCCGTCGACCGCCGCGGCCGCGGACCGCGACGTGCGCGGCGTGCCGCGCCGCCCCAACTGCATCCACCACTGCGCATCGGCATCGGCCAGTTCCTGGAGCCGGGAAGCGTCCAACATCGACAGGCGCGCCTCGCCCAGCCGCACCAGGCCCAAAGCCTGGAGCTGACGCAGGGCCGCATTGACGCGCTGGCGACTGCCGCCCACCATCGCCGCCAGATCGCTTTGCGAGATGCGCAGCTCGATGCGGACCTCCTCGGCACACTGGCGTCCGAAATGACGCCCGAGCCGCAACACCTGCCGCGCCAGGCGTTGCGCCAAAGGCAGCGTGTGCAGTTCCTCGAAGCGGCGGAACATGTGCCGCAGGCGCTGGCAGTTCAGCATCATCAGCGCATCGCGCAGCTCGGGGTGGTCGGCGGTGAGCCGACGCAAATCCGTCTGCGAGACCCTCAGCACCGTGGACGGCACCTGGGCCACGACATCGAGGTCGTTGGGCTTGCCATCGATCAGCGCGATGTCGCCGAACCACTGTCCGGGCCCCACCAGGTCGAGCGTGAAGGGCCGCCCGTCGCGCAGCACGGTGCCCAGGCGCACGGCGCCACGGAGCACGCCGATCCAGTCGGTCGCCGCACTGCCGCGCCGGGCCAGGACGGCGCCCGAGGCCACGCGATGCACCCGCGCACGGGCCAGCACCGCACAGCGCAGCGCTTCCGACAGCGTGCCAAACCAGGCCCCGGCCTGCAGGCTGACCAGCTCGTCCATGCCCAGGTCGGTGGCGGCCACACCGCCGCGCCAGACGGGGGAAGACAGGCCCGACGACATGCGCAAAGCGGCGGGAAGGGAGCTCAGGAGGGCGGACATGGGCACTTCCAGGACATCAGGCCACACCGCGGCGCCCGCAGAGGGCACACACCGCGGCCTCGGATCGGGCTCAATGTACGAAGCGCCGTGAAATACGTCATTCGCGATTCGGGCCGAATTCTTGCCTTCTTGTGCCAGGCCCCTGAACATGGGACTCGCTGGTGCCGAAATTTATGCACAGCCGGTCAACAACGACGAACCTCCCGATGACCGATGGAGACAATCGCCCCGCTGTTCATCTCGACGGGCCTCACCCAGGCCCTCTACGCCATGGGATGGATGATGGTGGCGGCCTTGATCCGCGAGCACCGCCACACCGCCTGGCACTTCGTGGGCTTCTGCGGCTTTCATGCGGCGGCCCTGCTGCTGATGGCCGGCCGCGGTGGCCCGCTGTCTGCCTGGTGGAGCGTCACCGCCTCCAATCTGTGCGTGATCGCGTCCTATCTCATGGTCTGGCGCGGGGTCACGGCCTTCTTCGGACTCGAAGAACAGACCCGCGAGCGCCGGTGGGTGGGGGCGCTGGCGATGCTGGCCTCGCTGGCGGTCGGCCCGGCCCCGGACCAAGCGTCGGCGCGCGTGGTGGTGGTCGCCAGCGTGATCGTGTGGGTGATCGTGCGCGCCGTGGTGGCGGTGCACCGACCCATGGCGCAGGAATTCGGCGCACGCCTGTCCTGGCTGATCAATGGCACCGCCTTGCTGATGGCCCTGCTGCTGAGCCTGCGCATCGCCGAGGTCCTGCTGCAACCCCGCCTGCCCTCCGACATCGTCTCCACCACGGCGGCCAATCCCGGCTTCGCCTACGCGGCGCAAATCATCTCGGCCTTCATCAACTTCGCCTATGGCGGCATGCTGATGGCGCGCGTGATGCGCCGCCTCGATGCGCTGTCACGCACCGATGTGCTGACCGGTCTGCTCAACCGGCGCGCGATGGCGGAGGTGCTGCACGACGAATGGCTCAGGTTCACACGCCACCGCACCCCGCTGTCCGTGGGCCTGCTCGACATCGACCACTTCAAGGCCGTCAACGACACCCATGGCCACGACGTGGGCGACCAGGTGCTGCGTCATGTGGCCACCACCTTGCAGGCCCAGGTCCGCCCCATCGACCGGCTCTCACGCCACGGCGGTGAGGAATTCCTGCTGCTGATGCCCTCGACCGACGCCACCGGCGCCCGACAGGCCTGCGAACGCCTGTGCCGCGTGATCGCCACCACCCCGGTCCCCACCACAGCCGGCCCCTTGCCGGTCACGGCAAGCATCGGAGTGGCCAGCGCCGCCCCATCCGACGGCCGCATCGACGATGTCCTGGTGCGCGCCGACCAGGCGCTCTACGAGAGCAAGCGCCACGGCCGCAACCGGGTGACGCTGGTGTGATGGACTGTGCAGCACCAACGCAAAACGCCAGCGCGATCGGCTGGCGTTTTTGCTGGCGTATTGGATTTGTTTGGTTGCGGGGGCAGGATTTGAACCTGCGACCTTTGGGTTATGAGCCCAACGAGCTACCAGACTGCTCCACCCCGCGTCAGAAGCTGACATTCTAGCACGATCTCTTGTTGCGCTGCAAGACGAGTCAGGGCCGCAGTCCGGCGGCCGCCAGGCTGTGCAGAAAGCGCTCGGCGGACTGGAAGCCGATCACGCGCACGCCCTCGACCTCGCGCCCCTGGGCGTCGAAGAAGACGATGCCCGGGGGGCCGAACAGGCGGAAACGCCGCAGCAAAGCCCGGTCCTGCGGGCTGTTGCGTGTCACGTCGGCCTGCAGCAGCAGGGCCCCGGACAGCGCCGCCTGCACACGCGGGTCGCTGAAGGTGAAGGTCTCCATCTCCTTGCACGACACGCACCAGTCGGCATAGAAGTCCAGCATCACGGGCCGCCCGGCAGCTGCCACCACCCGCTCCAGTTCCTCCACACTGGCCACACGCTGGAAACGCACACCGGCGGCTGCAGAGGGCGTGTCGCCGCGGGCCGCCAGGTGACGCAGGGGCTGCCAGGGGTCACTGCCTCCTGAGGCCGCTCCGACCAGTTGCAGCACCCCCAGCACGGCCAGCACCACACCCACGCCCTTGAAAAACCGGGCCCAGCCGCGAGCGCCCGCATGCAGGCTGTCGAATACACGCAGGTAGACGGCCGACACCAGCAGCAGGCCGCCCCACAGCAGCATGCTCACCGCCCCAGGCAGCACCGACTGCAACATCCACAGCGCCACGGCCAGCAACAGCACACCGAAGAAATGCTTGACCTGCTCCATCCAGGCCCCGACCGCGGCAGCCAATGGCCCGCCGAGGCGCCCAGCAGCAACAGCGGCACGCTCATGCCCGCGGCCAGCGAGAACAGCGCCGCGCCCCCCAGGCCCATGTCGCGTGTCTGGCTGATATAGACCAGCGCCCCGGCCAGCGGCGCGGCCACGCAGGGGCTCACGATCAAGGCGGACAGGCCGCCCATCACGAACACCCCCCACAGCCGCCCACCGCGCGTGCGCTCGCTGGCCGAGACCAGGCGTTCACGCCAAGCCCTGGGCAGTTGCAACTCATAAAAACCGAACATCGACAGCGCCAGGGCCCCGAGCAACGCGGCAAACAGCGTGAGCACCCAGGGCTGCTGCAGCATCCCAGCCAGACCTTCGCCAGCCCATCCCGCCGCCAGGCCCAGGGCGGTGTAGACCAGGGCCATCCCGAGCGAATAGCTGGCCGCCAGCGCCAGAGCGCGACCACGGGTCACCGTCTGCGCCTGCGCGTCGGCCTGCCCGACGATCAACGACGACAGGATGGGCAGCATCGGCAGCACGCACGGGGTCAGCGACAGCAGCACCCCCGCGGCAAAGAACACCGCCACCACCGGCAGCCAGCGACCCGAGGCCAGCACGGCCTCGATGCGCGAGGCGTCCACCGGCGAGGGCGTGTTCACCAGCGCCTCGCTGCGTGCCCCCTCCGCCACGGCCTGGGCTTGCGCCGTCGTCCCCCACAGCGCCGACAGCCCCTGCGAGAGCGCGCCCGCAGCGCCGCCCACGCTGCGGTCATCGATGCGCAGCAGCCGCACACGGTCCTGCGCCGCGCCAAAGGCCCGCAGGCTCACCTCGTGCTCGTGCTCCATCGGGGGATAGCACAGTCCCAGGTCGGCACACCCCTGGCTGCGCACCACCAGCCGAAAGCCCTCCGGCGGCGCGGCCTGCACCGGCAGATGGATCCGCAGTTCGCCGCGATGGCTCTCGACGTCCTTCTCGAAGGTGGTGTCGTACTTGATCTGCCCTGGCGGGATCCGTGGCGGGCCCAGGGTGGCCGAGGGCGCGGTGAAGGCGAACTGCTCCCGGTACATGTAATAGCCGTCCGCGATCTCGAAACGCAGCTCCAGCGTGCGCTCATCGAGCACGCGGGCGCTGTGGCGGAAGGCCTGCTCCGGCTCGAGGAAGTCCTGGCCGGCCCCCGCGCCGAGCACCCAGCCCAGCCCGAGGAGCACGGCCCCCAACCATCGGATCATGGGCCTCACCGATCGCTCTCCTTCACGTTGTCGAACACCCAGGCCAGGTAGGGCGCATGTCCATCCGCCACCTCCAGCGCGAGCAGCTCCGGCACCTCATAGGGGTGCAATTGCGGCAACCGCTCCTTCAGGCGGGGCCAGGCAGCCCGGGTGGTCTTGATCAGCATCACGCACTCCCCGGCCTCCTCCACCCGGCCCTGCCAACGGTAGATGGACTGCGCCGCGCCCAGCAGGTTCACACAGGCCACCAGCGACTCCTCCACGAGCTGGCGGGCCAGACGGCGGGCCGTGGCCTCATCGGGGGCGGTGCTCAGTGCGACGAGCACCTCGTGCACAGCGGGGTCGTTCATGATCGGGCCCTCAACGGAAAAAACGCCGGCGCGTCAAGGCCAGCGCCACATAGTAGCCCCCGGCGGCATACAGGCCCAGCACGGCCAGCGCGCGTCCCCAGTCGGCCGGCCACTGGCCCACCACCAGCGGCCGCACGAGCTCCACCGCCGCCGTCAGCGGCAGCGCCATCGCCACCGCCTGCAGCGCCTGCGGCAGTTGCTCCAGCGGGAAATAGATGCCCGACAAGAAGGTCATCGGCGTGAGCACCAGGGTGAAGTAGTACGTGAAGAAGTCGTAGTTGCGTGCCAGCGCGTTGAACACCAGGGCGACCGAAGCGAAGGTGATGCCCACCAGGAACAGCAACGGCACGGCCAGCAGCAGGGTCGGTTCTCGGCTGATGTCCAGCACGATCAGCACCCCGGCGATCGCCACCGCGCAGAACAGCGCCTTGAGCGCCGCCCACAGCATTTCGGCGAAGACGATGTCGTCCAGTGCCACCGGTGCATTCATGATGCCGTCCCAGGTCTTTTGCACATGCATGCGGGAGAAGGCCGAGTACAGCGCCTCGAAGGAGGCGGCGTACATCGTGCTCATGCAGATGCTGCCCGAGGCGAGGAAGACGATGTAGGGCAGCCCCTGAACCTCGCCCACCAGGGCGCCCAGGCCGTAGCCGAAGGCCACCAGCACGATCAACGGCTCGGCGATGTTGCCCAGCAAGCTGGGCAGAGCCAGCTTGCGCCACACCAGCAGGTTGCGCTCCACCACCGGCCACACGCGACGGCTCAGGCGGGGAAGCGCGTAGAAGGATTCGGGCATGGGATGGGCTCAGTGCTAGGACTCAGGCATCGTCGCGGATCTGCCGCCCGGTGAGCTTGAGGAACAGATCCTCCAGGTTGGCCGGGCGGTGCAGATACCGCACCCCGCCGTGCGCGGCCAGACGCTCCAGCACCGGCTGCGGGCGGTCGAGGTACAGAAAGGTGGTCTCGCCGCTGCGCTCCACCCGCTCGCACCAAGCCTCCAGGCTGCGCGCGGCATCCCGGGCGCCATGGCCATAGACCTCGATCACATCGGACTCCAGATGCTCGGCGATCAGCCCACGCGGGGTGCCTTCGGCGATCTTGCGCCCATGGTCCAGCACGATGAGCCGGTCGCACAGGCGCTCGGCCTCGTCCATGAAATGGGTCGTCAGCAGGATGGACTTGCCCTGCTGCAGCAGCTCCTTGAGCCGCTCCCACATCAGGTGGCGCGCCTGCGGGTCCAAGCCCGTCGTCGGCTCGTCCAGCAGCAGCAGGTCCGGGTCGTTCACCAAGGCCCGTGCCAGGCTCAGGCGCCGGCGCATACCGCCCGACAGCTCGGCCGGCTTGGCACGAGCCTTGGACTGCAAGGCCGCAAACTCCAGCAGTCTCGGCACACGTTGCGCCACCACCGCGCGAGGCACCCCGAAGTAGCGGGCGTACACGACCAGGTTCTCGGTACAGGAGAAATCCGGATCCAGGCTGTCGAACTGGCTGACCACGCCCAGGCGCTGCTTGATCTCGCGCAGCCGCTCAGGCAGCTCCATCCCGAACGCGGTGATGCGTCCGGACTGCGGCGCCGTCAGGCCCAGGCACAGCCGGATCGTCGTCGTCTTGCCGGCCCCGTTCGGTCCGATCACACCCAGGCACTCCCCGGCGCGAATCTCGAAACTGAGGTCATCGACGACCGTGTGGCCGTTGTAGCGCTTGACCAGGTGCTCGACGGCAAAAAGCACGGACGGGGACGGGGCGGACATAGACCTGTCAGTGTGCCAAAGAGCCGGATCCCTCGCCCGCAGGCGGCCATTGCCGCCGCCCACCGGACGCCCCAAAGAAAAGGGCCGGCACAAGGCCGGCCCAGGGGTGTCGCGAGCGCCGGCCTTTGGCGGCGCAGCGGGCTTACTCGGCCGCCTCGGCCTTGGCCGGTTCGGTCTCGGTCGGCTCCGGGCGATCCACCAGCTCGACGAAGGCCATCGGGGCGTTGTCGCCCACACGGAAGCCCATCTTCAGGATGCGGGTGTAGCCACCCGGGCGGGTCTTGTAGCGCTCGCCCAGCACATTGAAGAGCTTGACCACATTGTCGCGGTTGCGCAGACGGGCAAACGCCAGGCGCTTGTTCGCCACCGTGGGCTCCTTGCCCAAGGTGATCAGCGGCTCGACGATGCGGCGCAGTTCCTTGGCCTTGGGCAAGGTGGTCTTGATGGCCTCGTGCTCGATCAGCGAGTTGGCCATGTTGCGCAGCATCGCAAGGCGGTGCTCGGAGGTGCGGTTGAGTTTGCGAAGTCCGTGACGATGACGCATGGTGCTTTCCTTTCCTTATCAAACTCCTGGCCGTATCAGGTACCAGGAGGTGCACTTGCAAGAGTGATCAGCGCTTGTCCAGGCCCGAAGGCGGCCAGTTCTCGAGACGAACGCCCAGCGTGAGGCCGCGCGAGGCCAGCACTTCCTTGATCTCGTTGAGCGACTTGCGGCCCAGGTTCGGCGTCTTGAGCAGCTCGGTTTCCGTGCGCTGGATCAGGTCGCCGATGTAGTAAATGTTCTCGGCCTTCAGGCAGTTGGCCGAACGCACGGTCAGCTCGAGCTCGTCCACCGGACGCAGCAGGATCGGGTCGAAGCTCTGGCTGCGCGGCATGGCCGGCTCGAAGCCCGGCAGATCGCTGCCCTCCAACTGGGCGAAGACGGCCAACTGCTCGACCAGGATCTTCGCCGAGGCGCGAATGGCCTCCTCCGGCGAGATCGCGCCGTTGGTCTCGATCTCCATCACCAGTTTGTCCAGGTCGGTGCGCTGCTCCACACGAGCGCTCTCGACCGTATAGCTCACGCGCTTGACCGGCGAAAACGAGGCATCGAGCACGATGCGTCCGATGGCCTTGGTGGGCTCGTCGCCGAAGCGGCGCAGCGTGCCGGGCACATAGCCGCGGCCCTTCTCCACCTTGATCTGCATGTCGAGCTTGCCCCCCTGGGCCAGGTGGGCGATCACGTGGTCGGGGTTGATGATCTCGACGTCATGCGGCGTCTGGATGTCGCCGGCCGTGACCGGGCCCTCGCCTTCCTTGCGCAGCACCAGCGTGACCTCGTCACGGTTGTGCAGACGGAACACCACACCCTTGAGGTTGAGCATGATGTGCACGACGTCTTCCTGCACCCCGTCGATGGTCGAGTACTCGTGCAGCACGCCGGCGATCGTGACTTCGGTCGGCGCGTAACCCACCATCGACGACAGCAGCACACGGCGCAGGGCGTTGCCCAGCGTGTGGCCGTAGCCGCGCTCGAAGGGCTCCAGGGTCACCTTGGCACGGTGACCGCCCAGCGGCTCGACATTGATGGCCTTGGGTTTCAGCAGATTGGTTTGCATGAGGTCTTCCTGTCAATACCCTCGGCTCGTTACACCGATAAGGCTGATGGACCGCCTGGCGCCAAGCACCAGGTCCTTGAAAACGCGCATGGCGCCTCGTGCCGCACCGGGCCGCGCGAGGTCGCCTTTGGCATCAACGCGAGTACAGTTCAACGATCAGCGACTCGTTGATCTCGGCACCGAATTCGTCGCGGTCCGGCGTCTTCTTGAACACGCCTTCGAGCTTGCTGCCATCCACCTGCACCCAGCCCGGCAGGCCCACCTGCTCGGCCAGCTTGAAGGCATCTTGCACGCGCAGTTGCTTCTTGGCCTTCTCGGCCACAGCCACCACGTCGCCAGGCTTGACCAGGTAGGACGGGATGTTCACGCACCGGCCATTGACCGTGATGCCCTTGTGCGACACCAACTGGCGGGCTTCCGCACGCGTCGAGCCGAAGCCCATGCGGTAGACGACATTGTCCAGGCGCGACTCCAGCAGTTGCAGCAGGTTCGAGCCGGTGTTGCCCTTGCGGCGCTCGGCCTCGGCGAAATAGCGGCGGAACTGACGCTCCAGCACCCCGTACATGCGCTTGACCTTCTGCTTCTCGCGCAACTGCAGGCCGTAGTCGGAGGTGCGGGAGCCCGAGGTGCGGCCATGCTGACCAGGCTTGCTGTCGAACTTGGCCTTGTCCCCGATGGCGCGGCGGGCGCTCTTCAGGTACAGGTCGGTGCCTTCACGGCGGGAGAGTTTGGCCTTGGGGCCGAGATAACGTGCCACTTGAGTGCTTCCTCAAAAATCTGACGCGGCTCCTTGCGGGGCTGCGCGAGTCCGGGACGGGGTTCGATGCTCTGTCGAGCGCGTCCGGACGGTGGGCTTCAACGAAACCGCCGGCCAAGGTGTCTTCCAACACCGGCCGGCGAACCAAAGCTCGATATTCTATTAGATGCGACGACGCTTCTGCGGGCGGCAGCCGTTGTGCGGGATCGGCGTCACATCGGAGATCGACGTGATGCGAATGCCCAGCGCTGCCAGCGCACGCACCGACGATTCACGCCCGGGGCCGGGACCCTTGATCTCAACGTCCAGGTTTTTGATGCCCTGTTCCTGCGCAGCGCGTCCGGCCATCTCGGCGGCCACTTGGGCAGCAAACGGGGTGGACTTGCGCGAGCCCTTGAAACCTTGGCCACCACTGGAGGCCCAGGACAGCGCATTGCCCTGACGATCCGTGATCGTGATGATGGTGTTGTTGAACGAGGCGTGGACGTGCGCGATGCCGTCCGCAATGTTCTTGCGGACCTTCTTGCTCACGCGGCGGGCGGCGGTGTTCGCAGGTGACTTGGCCATGAATACCTTCTTTCAATCAGCGTGATGCGGCGGCTTACTTCTTCAGCGCCACGCCCGACTTACGCGGCCCCTTGCGGGTGCGGGCGTTCGTGCGGGTGCGCTGGCCCCGCAGCGGCAGGCCGCGACGATGGCGGAAACCGCGGTAGCAACCCAGATCCATCAGGCGCTTGATGTTGATCGACATCTCGCGGCGCAGGTCGCCCTCGATGGTCAGCTTGCCCACTTCCTCCCGGATCTTCTCCAGGTCGGCATCGGTCAGATCCTTGATCTTCTTGTCATACGGGATCGCGCAGGCGTCGCAGATCTTCTGCGCCGTCGAGCGGCCGATGCCGTAGATCGAGGTCAGGCCGATCTCGGTGTGCTTGTGGGGCGGGATGTTGATACCAGCAATACGTGCCATGTGCGTCCTCTAACTCGCGTTCATCCGGGGGCGGCGGTGCCGCTCAGCCCTGGCGCTGCTTGTGGCGCGGGTCGGTGCAAATCACACGAACCACGCCATTGCGGCGGATGATCTTGCAATTGCGGCAGATCTTTTTGACGGATGCCGAAACTTTCATGGTCTTCTCCTTGACCTTTTAGTTGCTCACTTCGCTCGAAACACGATGCGAGCGCGACTCAAATCGTAGGGCGTCAGCTCGACGGTCACCTTGTCGCCCGGCAGGATGCGGATGTAGTGCATGCGCATCTTGCCCGAGATGTGACCGAGCACCACGTGCCCGTTCTCCAACTTCACGCGAAACGTGGCATTGGGCAAGTTCTCCAGCACCTCGCCCTGCATCTGGATGACGTCGTCTTTCGCCATGCGTTTTCGTTCGTTTCGCTCGCAGCCTGTCTCAACTGGCCTTGAAATTCGCCTTCTTCAGCAGCGACTCGTACTGCTGAGACATCACATAGGACTGCACCTGAGCCCAGAAATCCATCGTCACGACCACAATGATCAGCAACGAGGTGCCGCCGAAGTAGAACGGCACGTTGTACCTCAGGATCAGGAACTCCGGCAGCAGACACACCGCGGTGATATACAGAGCCCCCACCAGCGTCAGGCGCGACAGGATCTTGTCGATGTAGCGTGCGGTCTGATCGCCCGGACGGATCCCCGGAATGAATGCGCCACTCTTCTTCAGGTTGTCTGCCGTCTCGCGGCTGTTGAACACCAAGGCCGTGTAGAAGAAGCAGAAGAAGATGATCGCCGCCGCATACAGCATCACGTAGACCGGCTGGCCCGGGTGCAGCGCATCGGCAATGTTCTTCAGCCAGCGCAGGCTGTCGCCCGTGCTGAACCAGCTCACGACAGTGGCCGGCAGCAGGATGATCGACGAGGCGAAGATCGGCGGGATCACGCCGGCCATGTTCAGCTTCAGGGGCAGGTGCGAGGACTGACCGCCGTAGACCTTGTTGCCGACCTGGCGCTTGGCGTAGTTCACCAGGATCTTGCGTTGGCCGCGCTCGACGAACACCACGAAGTAGGTCACCAAGCCCACGACCACGATGATGGCCAGCGAGACGATGATGCTCATCGCGCCGGTGCGCACCAGCTCGAACAGGCCGCCAATCGCGCTCGGCAGGCCGGCCACGATGCCCGCGAAGATCAGGATCGAGATGCCGTTGCCCAGGCCACGCTCGGTGATCTGCTCGCCCAGCCACATCAGGAACATAGTCCCCGCCGTCAGGCTGATCATGGCTGTCATGCGAAAGCCGAAGCCGGGGTTGAGCACCAGGCCCGGAGAGCTTTCCAGTGCGATCGCGATCGACACCGACTGAAAGATCGCCAGACCCAGCGTGCCGTAACGCGTGTACTGCGTGATCTTGCGCCGGCCGGCTTCGCCTTCCTTCTTCAGTTGCTCGAGCGTGGGCACGACGTAGGTCATCAACTGCATGATGATCGACGCCGAGATGTAAGGCATGATGCCCAGCGCGAACACGGTGAAGCGCGACAGCGCGCCGCCCGAGAACATGTTGAACAGGCTCAGGATGCCGCCTTGCTGACTGCGGAAAAGCTCCTGCAGCTGGTTGGGGTCGATGCCCGGCACCGGGATGTGCGCCCCGATGCGGTAGACGACCAGCGCCATCACCAGAAAGAACAGTCGGCGACGCAGATCGCCGAACTTCCCGGTCTTGGCCAACTGACTTGCGTTGCTTGCCACGGCTAAGGTGTCCTCGTGAGCCTCGTCTTGCTGCCTGCGGGGGCTTACTCGGCGACGGAGCCGCCGGCCGCCTCGATCGCCTTCTTGGCACCGGCGGTCGCCGCCACGCCCTTGAGCACGATCTTGCGGGTGAGTTCGCCCGCGACGATCACCTTGGCGTTGCGCACCAGTTCACCGACCAGGCCGGCCTGCTTCAACGTGAGCAGATCGATCTCGGCCGACTCCAGGCGCTGCAGGTCTCCCAGACGCACCTCGGCATTGAACTTCAGGCTTTGCGACTTGAAGCCGCGCTTGGGCAGACGACGCTGCAGCGGCATCTGACCGCCCTCGAAGCCCACCTTGTGGAAGCCACCGGCACGCGACTTCTGGCCCTTGTGACCGCGACCGGCCGTCTTGCCCAGGCCGGAACCGATGCCACGGCCCACGCGGCGCTTGGCGTGCTTAGAGCCCGCTGCCGGCTTGATGGTGTTGAGTTGCATGATCGTCCTCAGCCTGCCTGAACCACCTGCACCAGGTAGCTCACTTTGTTGATCATCCCACGCACGGCGGGGGTGTCTTCCAGCACCGATTCGCTGTTGAGCTTGCGCAGGCCCAGGCCGCGCACGGTGGCGCGGTGATCGGCTCGCGTGCCGATCACGCTGCGAACCAGCTTGACTTTCAGGGTCTTCTTCTCAGCCATGATGTACTCCAGCGGCTCAGTTGAAGAGCTCTTCAACCGACTTGCCGCGCTTGGCCGCGATCTCCGCCGGCGTGGTGCAATTCTTCAGCGCGGCCAGCGTGGCACGCACCATGTTGTAGGGGTTGGTGGACCCGTGGCTCTTGGCCACGATGTCGGTCACACCCATCACCTCGAAGATCGCGCGCATCGGGCCGCCGGCGATGATGCCGTCACCGGGCTTGGCCGGCGCCATCAGCACCTTGGCCGCACCATGCTGGCCGGTCACGTTGTGGTGCAGCGTGCCGTTCTTCAGGCTGACCTTGAACATATTGCGGCGGGCCTGCTCCATGGCCTTTTGCACAGCCACCGGCACCTCGCGGGCCTTGCCTTTGCCCATACCGATGCGGCCGTCGCCGTCACCCACGACGGTCAGGGCCGCAAAGCCGAGGATGCGGCCACCCTTGACCACCTTGGTGACGCGGTTGACCGCGATCATCTTCTCGCGCAGACCGTCGTCGCGACCTTCGTCCGCCACTTTCGGTTGAAACTTTGCCATTTCGGATTCCTTGAGGTCGTGCGCTTAGAACTTCAGACCGCCTTCGCGGGCGGCCTCGGCCAGGGCCTTGACCCGGCCGTGGTAGGCAAAGCCGGAACGGTCGAACGCGACCTTCTCGATGCCGGCCGCCTTGGCCTTTTCGGCAATGCGCTTGCCCACGATCTGGGCTGCCGCCACGTTGCCGCCCTTGCCCGGGCCACCAAGCTGCTCGCGCACGGCCTTCTCGGCGGTGGAGGCGGTGACCAGAACCCGGGAGCCGTCCTCGGAGATGACGCTCGCGTAGATGTGCAGGTTGGAACGGAACACAGTCAGGCGCGCCACACGCTGCTCGGCAATGCGCAGGCGCGTCTGACGGGAGCGACGCAGGCGCTGTTCTTTCTTGTTCAACATCTGGCGGCTCCTTACTTCTTCTTGGTCTCTTTGATGACGACCTTCTCATCCGCATAGCGGATGCCCTTGCCCTTGTAGGGCTCGGGCGGACGGAAGGCCCGCACCTCGGCAGCGATCTGGCCCACCACCTGGCGGTCAGCGCCCTTGATCACGATCTCCGTCTGCGAGGGGGTCTCGACCTTGATGCCGGCCGGCATGTCTTTGACCACCGGATGCGAGAACCCGATTTGCAGGTTGAGCTTCTGGCCCTGGGCCTGCGCACGATAACCCACGCCCACCAGGGTCAGCTTGCGCTCGAAGCCCTTGCTGACGCCTTGCACCATGTTGGCCACCAGGGCGCGCATGGTGCCGGACATGGCATTGGCCTCGGCAGAGTCATTCACAGGAGCAAACAAGAGCTTGCCACCTTCGTTCTTGACCGTGACCAGCTTGTTCGCCGGGCGCGACAACGTGCCCAGCGAGCCCTTGACGCTGATCTGGTCGGCAGTGATCGACACATCCACACCCTGGGGGATGGCGATCGGCATTTTTCCAACGCGGGACATTTGCGACCTCTCCTCGATCAGGCGACGTAGCAGAGCACTTCGCCGCCGATGCCGGCCTGGCGTGCCTTGCGGTCGGTCATCACTCCCTTGGGCGTGGTGACGATGGCCACGCCCAGACCGTTCATGACCTGGGGAATGCTGTGACGACCCTTGTAGATGCGCAGGCCGGGACGGCTCACGCGCTCCAGGCGCTCGATCACCGGACGGCCGGCGTAGTACTTGAGCGCGATCTCGAGTTCGGGCTTGGAGGCCTCGCCACGCACGGCGAAGTCGTCGATGTAGCCTTCATCCTTCAGGACCTGCGCGATCGCCACCTTCAGCTTCGACGAGGGCATGCGAACGCTGGCCTTCTCGACGATCTGGGCATTGCGGATGCGGGTCAGCATGTCGGCGATAGGATCACTCATGCTCATGGGTTCTTCTCCTGATCGTGCCGATTACCAGCTGGCCTTGATGACGCCCGGAATCTCGCCCCGGAACGCCAGGTCACGGATCTTGCTGCGACCCAGACCGAACAGACGGAAGGTGCCGCGAGGACGGCCCGTCAGGCCGCAGCGTGCACGCTGGCGGGTGGGATTGGCATTGCGAGGCAGCTTCTGCAGCTCCAGACGGGCGAGGTAGCGCTCTTCGTCACTCTTCTTGGCATCGTTGGCGATGGCCTTGAGCTCGGCGTACTTCTTCGCGTACTTGGCGGCCAGCTTGCTGCGCTTGGCTTCGCGCTGAATCATGGAAACCTTGGCCATGAGCCACCTCAGTTCTTGAACGGGAAACGGAACTCGGACAGCAGCGCCTTGCACTCCTCGTCCGACTTGGCCGTCGTGGTGATGCTGATGTTGAGGCCACGCAGGGCGTCAACCTTGTCGTACTCGATCTCGGGGAAGATGATCTGTTCCTTGACGCCGACGTTGTAGTTGCCGCGGCCATCGAAGGAACGACCCGAGATGCCCCGGAAGTCGCGCACACGAGGCAGCGCGATCGTCACGAAGCGGTCGAGGAATTCGTACATGCGCACGCCACGCAGGGTGACCATGCAGCCGATGGGCACCCCCTCGCGGATCTTGAAACCGGCAATGGCCTTGCGCGACTTGGTGATCACGGGCTTCTGGCCGGCGATCTTGGCCAGGTCGCCCACGGCGTGCTCCATGACCTTCTTGTCCGACACCGC
This sequence comes from Caldimonas sp., assembly GCF_046289365.1. Classification (NCBI taxonomy): domain Bacteria; kingdom Pseudomonadati; phylum Pseudomonadota; class Betaproteobacteria; order Burkholderiales; family Sphaerotilaceae; genus Caldimonas; species Caldimonas sp. The sequence continues at coordinate 29,025 of NZ_JBKBVU010000020.1, forward strand.
CTCGCTCACGCCCATGTTCAGCGTGATCTTGGTGATGCGCGGCACCTCCATGACCGACTTGTAGCCGAACTTCTTGACGAGGTTCGGGACGACTTTCTCGCGGTAGTACTGTTGCAGACGAGCCATCTCGAACCCCTTACGCCTTGATCTCTTCGCCGCTGGACTTGTAGACGCGCACCTTCTTGCCGTCCGCCAGCAACTTGAACCCGACGCGGTCGGCCTTGCCCGTGGCGGCGTTGTAGATCGCCACGTTGGACTGGTGGATGGGCATGGTCTTGTCGACGATGCCGCCGGTCGTACCCTTCATCGGGTTGGGGCGCACGTGCTTCTTGACCACGTTCACCCCCTCGACGGTGATGTACTGTTCATCCACGCGCGCCGTCACCGTCCCGCGCTTGCCTTTGTCGCGCCCGGTCAACACGATGACCTGGTCGCCCTTACGAATCTTGTTCATGGCCTGTCCTCGGCTTGAAGCTCAAAGCACCTCGGGGGCGAGCGACACGATCTTCATGAAGCGCTCGGTCCGCAGCTCGCGAGTCACCGGGCCGAAGATGCGGGTGCCGATCGGCTCCAGCTTGTTGTTCAGGAGCACCGCGGCATTGCCGTCGAACTTGATCAGCGAGCCGTCCTGACGGCGCACACCCTTGGCGGTGCGCACCACCACCGCGTTGTAGACCTCGCCCTTCTTGACGCGGCCGCGCGGCGCAGCTTCCTTGATGCTGACCTTGATGATGTCGCCAATCCCGGCATAACGGCGCTTGGACCCGCCCAGCACCTTGATGCACATGACGGACTTGGCGCCAGTGT
>NZ_JBKBVU010000230.1:0-4434 GCF_046289365.1 Caldimonas sp.
CGACAAGAGCTTTTCGCCGGCGTCGCTGGTTTTCACCCGCTGGGCCACCGACCCGCGCTGGCGCGATCCGGCCAGTGCTCGCCCGTTGCGGCTGCCGCGCCTGGGCGAGCGCGGCTCGTTCGAAGCCCTGGCGCGGGAAGTGTCCACCGACGTGCATCCGCGCACCCTGCTCGATGAGCTGGAGCGGCTGTCCCTGGTGCGCATCGACGGCGAGTGGGTGGAGCTCGTGGCCGAGAGCTACGTGCCTTCGGCCGACGAGGCGGCCATGGCCGAGCTGTTCGCCGCCAACGGTGCCGATCACCTGGCTGCCGCGGTGCACAACCTGACCACCACCGAACCACGGCTGCTCGAGCAAAGCGTGTTCGCCAGCGGCCTGTCGCGTGCCTCGGCCGAGGAGTTGGGGGCGTTGGCGCGGCGGCTGTGGGCCCAGGACTTCGCCCGCATGGCCGAGGAAGCCCATCGACGCTACCAGGCCGACCGGCAGACCTCGCAACCTCACCGCATGCGCTTTGGCGTGTACTACTACATGGAGCCCGAGGCGCCGCGCAGTGATGCAGCGGCCTCGCCGAAGGAGTCGTCGCCGTGAGCATCTTCCTGACATGGGGCCGGGGCGGCCTGATGGCCCTGGTGGTCGCTTGGGGGCTGGCCGCCTGCGGCGGCGGTGGTGTGGGCTCGGGGGGGACGGGGGCGCCGGTGTCGTCGTCGGGGGCGGTGTCGGGCTTTGGCAGCGTGTGGGTCGACGGCCTGGAGCTCGACGATGCCAATGCCCGGGTGCGCCTGGACAGCGTCGAGGGGGCCCCCGATATCCCTGCGGGGCAGGTCCGGCTTGGCCTGGGCCAGCGCGTCGAACTCGAGTTCGAGATCGATGGCGCAGGGCGGCGTGTGGTCTCCGAGATCCGCATCTCGCCCCAGGTGATCGGCTCGGTCACCTCGGTCGCGCCGCTGGAGGTGGCCGGCCAGCGGGTGCGGGTCAATACCGATGCTGCGCAGGGGCCCCTGACCCTGCTGGTGGGGGTGGCCGACGCCTCGGCATTGCGGGTGGGGCAGCGGGTGGAAGTGCACGGCCTGGCCCGCATGAGCGGTGGGGTGCGCGAGATCGTGGCCTCCCGGATCGCCACGGTGGACAGGCCGGGGCAGAGCCCCTGGCTGCGCCTGGGTGGCGTCGTCGAAGGCCTGACGCCGGAGGGTTTCAACATCGGCAACCTGCGGGTGCAGCGGGACGGCCGCACGGTCATCGTTCCCCGTGCCCAGGCACTGGCCGAGGGGCAGTCGGTGCGGGTGTGGACGCGCGGAGGCATCCTGGGCCCGCCGGGCGACCCGTATGTCGAGGCCGATCGCATCCAGATCCTGCGCCGGCAATGGCTGCCGCAGCAGTCGGTGCGCCTGTCGGGGCCGGTTCAGGCCTGTACGGATGCCCAGCGGCCTCCCTTGGTTTACGTGTGCATCGCCGACGCCGTGATCGAGCGGGCGTCGGCCCAGGTGAACGGAGGGAGCCTGGACGACCTGGTGGAGGGGCGTTACGTGGACGTGCAGGCGCGCTACGACGCGGTGCTGCAGGTGCTGCGCGACGCCCGCTTGGAGTTGCGCACGGCAGACAGCGAGGCGTCCATCGCGCGACTGACCGGGGAGGTGTCAGGCTTGTCCGGATCGCGCTTCACCGTGCGTGACACGGTCGTCGAACTGGACGCCAGCACGCAGCGTGGGTGCGAACCGGCCAACGGCGTACGTGTGCGGGTGACGGGCCGGATCGCCGGCGATCATGTCCGTGCGACCCGGATCGAGTGCGTGGCCCCCTGAGGTGCAGGGCGCCGGGGCCGGACATGCAGCGCGGATGCCGGCGGCCCCGCATCAGCGCTTGGGCGGATCGTCCAGCGATGCGCTCCAGCGTTGCCAATCGGCCAGCTTGCGCCGGTCGCGCTTGGTGGGACGGCCCTGTTCGATCGTCTGGGCGGGGTCGGCAAGGAAGCGCCGCTGGCGGGTTGCTTCCTCGCGCGCGCGCAGGCTTTCCGGCGTTTCCTCGTAGAGTTGCTGAGCCACCGGGGCGGGACCGCGCACTTCGCTGAGGCTGCGCACGATCACGACGCGGGTCCACCACCCCTGCTGGAGGCTCAGGCGGTCGCCGACACGGATCTCGCGCGAGGGCTTGGCGGGCTGGTCGTTGACGCGCACCCGGCCCTTGCTGACTTCGTCGGTGGCCAGGCTGCGCGTCTTGTAGAAGCGCGCGGCCCACAGCCACTTGTCCAGGCGCACACCGTCCATGCCGACCTCAGGCGGCCGCGCCGAGCGCGAGGGCGCGCTCGCGCTGGCGCGCCAATGCCGCGGCGTCGGACGCCTCGCGCGTGGGCCAGCCGGCCAGGTGCCGTTCGGCGATGTCGCAAAGCGCGACGATCCATTCGTGCAGGTCGTTCAGGCAGGCAATGTGGTGGAACTCCCGGCCGCCGGCGCCGAGGAAGGCCTGCCGGCCTTCCATCGCGATCTCCTCCAGGGTCTCGATGCAGTCGCTGACGAAGCCGGGGCAGATCACGTCGACACGCCCCACGCCCTGGCGGGCGAGTTCGACGAGCGTGGGCTCGGTGTAAGGCTGCAGCCACTGCGCCTTGCCAAAGCGGCTCTGGAACGTGACCCGGTAGTGCTCAGGACGCAGGCCCAGACGCTCGGCCACGAGGCGGGCGGTCTTGTGGCACTCGCAGTGGTAGGGGTCGCCCAGCTCGAGGGTGCGTTGTGGCACGCCGTGGAAGCTGAGCACCAGCCGGTCGGGCCGGCCGTGGTCCCTCCAGTGCTGGCCGATGCGCCGGGCCAGGGCCTCGATGTATCCAGGATGGTCGGGGTAGCGGTTCACGAAGCGCAACTCGGGCACGGCGCGCGTGTGCGCCGCCCAGGCGCCCACCGCGTCGATCACACTGGCCGTGGTGGTGCCCGAGTACTGGGGGTACAGGGGCAACACGAGCACCCGTGTGGCCCCGGCGGCCTTCAGGGCATCCAGTTGCGTGGCAATGGAGGGCTGGCCGTAGCGCATCGCAGCGGCCACCTTCACGCGGTGGCCGCGTTCGCCCAGGTAGCCTTGCACAAGCTTGGCCTGGCGTTCGGTCCACACGCGCAGCGGGGAGCCTTCCTCGGTCCAGATGCTTTTGTATTTGGCGGCAGACTTGGACGGGCGCACGCGCAGGACGATGCCGTGCAGAATGGGCTTCCACAGCCAGCGGGGGATCTCGACCACGCGCGGGTCGCTCAGGAATTCGGCCAGGTAGCGGCGCAGCGCCGGCGCGGTGGGGGCGTCGGGGGTGCCGAGGTTGCACAGCAACACGCCAGTGGTGGTCTCGCGGCCGTGGGCATGGGCCGGTTCGGGGGCGAAGCGCATCGGGGTGGGGCTCCTTGTGGGCCCTGGATTATTCCCGAGCCGCGCCGACCCCACCACCGCCGGGCGGGGTCGCCCCTGTGGAGGGTGGGGCTCAGACGGTCACGCCCGGCCGGGGCGCCACACGCTCGATGTCGGCCCGCACCTGGGCATCGATCAGGCGCTTGGCGATGAGCAGGCTGAGGCCGGCGACGCTCGGGCAGGACATGGTGTCCGGGTGAAGGATGGGGATGGCAGAAGTCCGCCGGGCACTACAGGGGAAGTGGTGGCGCGATCTGCGCGATCGGACTGCGGGATGGCCCCAGGTTGGTGGCAGTCCTTGACGAATGCGTTACTGTGTGGGGGTGACGTACTTTGCGCAACCCGCCGTGCCTCCCTTGGCCCTCACGCTCGACCTGGACGACACCCTGTGGCCCGTGTGGCCCGCCATCGAGCGGGCTGAGGCGCAACTGCATGCCTGGCTGCGGCGGCATGCGCCGGCCACGGCCGGGCGTTTTGACACCGCCGGTTTGCGGGCGCTGCGCGACGAGGTGGCCCGCACCCACCCGCACTGGGCCCACGATCTCAGCGCCATCCGCCTGGAGAGCCTTCGGCGTGCGCTCGCCCTGGCCGGCGACGATGTGGGCCTCGCGCAGCCGGCCTTCGAAACCTTCCTGTCCTGGCGGCACCGGGTCGAGATCTATGACGACGTGGTGCCGGCGCTCGAACGCCTGGCGGCGCGCTTCCCGCTGGTGGCGCTGACCAATGGCAACGCCGACCTCCAGATCATCGGGCTGGACCGCTGGTTCCGCGGCGTGGTCAGCGCACGCAGCTTCGGCGTGGGCAAGCCCCATGCGGCCATCTTCATGGAGGCCTGTCGTCGTGCCGGGGCGCAGCCCGCTCAGGTGCTGCATGTCGGCGACGACCCGTGCCTGGACGTGCGGGGGGCCCTCGATGCGGGGCTGCAGGCCGCCTGGATGGCCCGCCCCGACATCCACGCCGAGACCGACGGGGCACCGGACGGCACCCACCATGTGGTGCGCCATCTGGGGGAACTGGCGGATCGGCTGGGCGCCTGAGGGGCGGTGCGGGGGCGCGCC
>NZ_JBKBVU010000231.1:0-4388 GCF_046289365.1 Caldimonas sp.
TTGTTTCCTCTTTTCTCTTTGTTTCTCCTTCCCCGGCCCGATCGAAATCGCCCGACCCACCACGAGGCGCCGGCCGCGGCCTGAGCGTCAGGAGGCGCCGCCCTCGGCCAGCGTCGGGTCGTTGTGGGCCGGGAAGTCGGCCAGCGGGCCCAGCAGGGCCGCATCGCGCTTGAAGAGCGGCGGGCTCTGCACGTGGGCCAGCAGCAGCTCGGCCAGCGCCATCAGCGAATCGACATGCACACGCTCGTGGCCGTGCGAGGCATCGAGCCCGAAGCACACGAGGGCGGTGCGGATGTCGTTGCCGGCCTCCAGCGCCGCGGCGGCATCGCTGCGGTAGTAGCGGAACACGTCGCGGCTGTGCTCGATGCCGCGTTCGCGGCACAGCGCCAGCAGGTGGCGCGTGAGGTGCCAGTCGAAGGGGCCGGCCGAATCCTGCATGGAGATGGTCACACCGTACTCGCAGGTGTTCTGGCCTTCGGCCACCGTGCCGTTGTCGATGGAGATCAGCTCGGCCACGTCGCCATGCAGCACGTGCGAGGCGCCCACGCCCACCTCTTCCGAGATGGTGAACAGCAGGTGGCAGTCCACCGGGATGCGGGTGCCGGACTCGCGCAGCGCCCGGGCCACCGCCAGCAGGGCGGCCACGCCGGCCTTGTCGTCCAGGTGGCGGGCGTTGATGAAACCGTTGGGCAGGAACTCGGGGGCCGAATCCACCGCGATGGTGTCGCCCACGTTCACGCCCAGGCGGACGAGGTCCTCGCGCGAATGGCAGCGTTCGTCCAGGCGCAGCTCCACGTGGGTCCAGGCCACCGGCTGGGTATCGATCTCCTGGTTGAAGGTGTGGCCCGAGGCCTTGCAGGGCAGGATGGTGCCGCGGCAGGTCAGGCCGTCGTCGCCGTAGAGCGTGACACGTGCACCCTCGGCAAAGCGCGAGGACCAAAAGCCGATGGGCACGAGTTCGAGCCGGCCGTTGGGCTTGAGCTGCTTGACCATCGCCCCCAGGGTGTCGAGGTGGGCGACGATGGCGCGGTCGGGGCTGTGGCGCTCGCCCTCGATGTCGGCGCGGATGGCGCCGCGCCGCGTGAGGCTGTAGGGGATGCCGAGCTGTTCCAGTTCGTTGGACACCTTCACGACGATCTCGTCGGTCATGCCCGAGGGGCTGGGCGTGAGCAGCAGGCGCTGCAGCACGTCGAGCAGGTAGTCACGGTCGATGCGGGGGGCGGTTGTTCGGGTCACGCGCTCTCCTTCATCTCCGGCAGCGGTGCGGCGCGGGTCTGCGGGAAGAGCAGGTCGATGAAGCGCTCGGCCGTGGGCTGGGGTTCGTGGTTGGCCAGGCCGGGGCGCTCGTTGGCCTCGATGATGGCGTACTCGGTGCCGCCCAGGTCGGGCACCATGAAATCGAAGCCCACCACCGGGATCTCGAGCGCGCGCGCGGCCTGCTCGGCCACCTGCCGCAGCTCAGGGTGGAGCTGGTCGGTGACGTCGTGGATGGTGCCGCCGGTGTGCAGGTTGGCCGTCTTGCGCACCGGCAGCACCGTGCCGGCGCTCAGCACCGTGTCCATCGTGTACCCGGCAGCGTGCACGCAGCGTTCGGTCTCGGCATCCATCGGGATGCGGCTTTCCCCGGCCGTGGCGGCCTCGCGGCGGCGGCTCTGCTTGGCAATGAGTTCGCGCACAGTCGTCTGCCCGTCGCCGGTGATCTCGGCCGGTCGGCGCGTGGCGGCCGCCACGACCTGGTAGTCGATCACGACGATGCGCAGGTCCTGCCCGAGCACCAGCTCTTCCATGATGACGTCGTCGCAATGGGCGCGCGCTTCCTCGATGGCGCGGTGCACCTCGTCGAGCGTGCGCAGGTCGACTTTCACTCCGCGCCCCTGTTCGCCGCGGGCCGGCTTCACGACGATGCGGCCGTGGCGGTGCAAGAAGGCGGCCACCTGGGCCTCGTTGCGCACCAGGGCCTGCTCGGGCAGGCGCAGCCCGGCAGCGGCCAGCACCTTGCGGGTCACGCGCTTGTCGTCGCAGCGGCTCATGGCCACCGCCGAGGTGAGGTCGGTGAGCGACTCACGGCAGCTCACCGTGCGACCGCCATGCGTGAGGCGGAAAAAGCCGTGCTCGGCGTCCTGCAGCTCCACGCCGATGCCGCGGCGGCGCGCCTCGTCGATGAGGATGCGCGCGTAGATGTTGACCTCGGCGCAGTCGTCCGGCCCGGTGAAGAGCTTCTCGTTGATCGGGTTCTTGTGCTTGACGCAATACACCGGCACGCGCTCGAAGCCCAGCTTCTCGTACAGCGCGATCGCGTGCTGGTTGTCGTGCATCACCGACAGGTCGAGGTAGCGACGCCCCAGGGCGCGGTAGTGATGGGCCAGGGCGCGCACCAGCGCCTCGCCCACACCGGGGCGGGTGGCCTGCGGGTCCACCGCGAGCGACCAAAGGCTCGCCCCCTGCTCGGGGCAGCGGCAGGCGCGCACGTGGTCCACGCCGGTGACGGTGCCCACCACCTGATCGCTCGCCTCGTCGTGCACCACCAGCAGGATGACCGCCGGATCGCGCTGGCCGTCGGTGAGATAGCCCGGGCGCAGTGGCACCATGCGGCAGGCGCGGTAGATGCGGTTGAGCGTGGCCTCGTCCTCGGCGCGGGCCTCGCGCAGCGTGTAGCCTTCTTCGGGCGGTGGCTCGATGCGGTGGCGGCGCAGGTCGAGCCGGTAGGTGTGCGAAGGGTCGAGGAAGAGATGCTGCGGCGCCACCGCGATGGCCACGTGCGGGTCGCGGATGTACAGCGCCACGTCGCGCCGGCCTTCTTCCTCGCGACGCAGCTCGTCGGCCAGGGCCTGGGGGCTGGTGAAGGTCTGGCCCAGCAGCAGGCGGCCCCAGCCGCAGTCCACCCAGGCCTCGGGTTTCATCGCATCGAGGTCCAGGTGCGGCGGCGGGTCGCCCCAGTGCTTGAGGCTGGCCATCTGGGTCGGGTCGAGCGGGTTGTGTGAAGCGATCATGGTCTGGTCTCCTGCCGGCCTCACAGGCCGCGCGATTGCAGCCACAGCTCCAGCAGGGCCACCTGCCACAGCTTCGAGCCGCGCAGCGGCGTGAGGTGTTCGCCCGGATGGGCCAGCCAGGGAGCCAAGGTCTCGGGGCGGAACAGGCCGCGTTCGCGCGCGGCGCGGCTGTTCAAGGCATCGCGCACCATGTCGAGCACCGGACCGTCGAGGTATTTCAGCGCGGGCACCGGGAAGTAGCCCTTGGGCCGGTCCACCACCTCGCGCGGCAGCAGGCGGCGGGCGATGGCCTTGAGCACGCCCTTGCCTCCCTCCTTCAGTTTGTCCTGGGCGGGCAGACGCCCGGCCAGTTCCACCAGCTCGTGGTCGAGGAAGGGCACGCGGGCCTCCAGGCCCCAGGCCATGGTCATGTTGTCCACGCGCTTGACCGGGTCGTCCACCAGCATCACGGTGCTGTCCAGGTGCAGCGCCTTGTCCAGCGCTGTGGCCGCATCGACGGTGGCGAAATGCTGCTCGACGAAGGCGCGACTCACGTCACCGGTGTGCCAGCGCGGCTGCAGGGTGGCCTGGAGGGCCTCGTGGTCCCGGTCGAAGAAAACGCGCGCGTAGTCGGCTGCGGGCTGAGAACTGCTGGCGAGCTTGGGATACCAGTGGTAGCCGGCAAAGACCTCGTCGGCACCCTGACCGCTTAGCACCACCTTCAGGTGACGCGACACCTCGCGCGAGAGCAGGTAGAAGGCCACGTTGTCGTGGCTCACCATGGGCTCGCTCATGGCCGCGATGGTCTCGGGCAGCACCTGCAGCAGATCGGGCGTGGGGATGCGGATCTGGTGGTGTCCGGTCTCGAAGCGCTGGGCCACGAGGTCGGAGTAGCGGAACTCGTCACCCGCTTCGTCGCCGCCGGCCTCGAAGCCGATCGAGAAGGTCTGCAAGTCGCGTTGGCCCATCTGGGCCAGCAGCGCCACGATGAGGCTGGAATCGACGCCCCCCGAGAGCAGCACGCCCACCGGCACGTCGGCCACCATGCGCCGGCGCACGGCGGTGCGCAGGGCCTCCTCGACCAGGGCTTCGCGTTCCACGTCTTTCAGTGCGGCCAGGGCCGGGTCTTCGCGCACCGACAGCGTCCAGTAGCGGTGGTCGTGGCGCGTGCCGTCGCGCTCGAAGGTGGCGATGGTGGCCGGCGGCAGCTTGGTCACGCCCTGCACGATGGTGTGCGGGGTGGGCACCACCGCGTGCCAGCTCATGTAGTGGTGTAGCGCGATGGGGTCGAGGGTGGTGTCGATGTCGCCGCCGGCCAGCAGCGCAGGCAGCGTGGAGGCAAAGCGCAGTCGCTTGCCCGTGGCGGCCAGGTAGAGCGGCTTGATGCCGAAGCGGTCGCGTGCCAGCGTGAGGCGGCCG
>NZ_JBKBVU010000232.1:0-4375 GCF_046289365.1 Caldimonas sp.
AGAACCGCATGGGGCTGCGTGTTCCGGTGCTGCTGCCGGCGGCCACTGGGTTGGTGTCGGTGCCGCAACCGGCGCCGCCGACGGTGCTGCCCGATGCGCGCAGCTTCTTCGTCGACCTGGTCTACAACTTCCTGGCCTTGCCGCCCGAGCCGATGCGCCCGCGCGCGGCGGACCCGCGCCTGGGGCATTTCACCCATGCGCACACCGACCTCACGCGCGACCTGCCGGTGCAGCCGCGGGTGCACCACATCGCGCGCTGGCGGCTGGAGAAGGCCGATCCGCAGGCCGAGCGCTCGCCGCCGCGTGAGCCCATCGTCTTCTGGCTCGACCGCAACATCCCCGAGCGCTATCGCCGGGCGGTGCGCGAGGGGGTGCTGGAATGGAACCGGGCCTTCGAGCGCATCGGCTTCGTCGGGGCCATCGAGGCCCGCCAGCAGCCCGACGATGCCGACTGGGACACCCTGGACGCCCGCCACGCGTCGATCCGCTGGTTCGTCGGCATCGACGCGGCCTCGGCGCGCGGGCCGCACCATGCCGACCCGCGCACCGGTGAGATCCTGGACGCCGACATCGCGATCGCCGACCTCTTCGCCCGCGGGGCGCGCCGCTTCATCGTCGACACCCCGCGCTCGGGCAGCGAGGAACGGCTGGCCGAACTCACCGCGGCCTGGCGCGGTGAAGCCGCCCCGGGGGCCTGCCTCTATGCCCGCGAGGTGGCCGCCGAGGCCCAGTTCGCCTGGGAGCTGCTGCAGGCCCGGGGCGATGTCGGCCCCGACGGCTCCCAGGCCGAGGCCTTCGTGCAGGCCGTCATCAAGGACGTGGTGATGCACGAGGTGGGGCATGCCCTGGGCCTGAAGCACAACTTCAAGGCCTCCACCACGGTGTCTTTTGCGCGGCTGGGCGACGCGGCCTACACGGCTGAGCGCGGCATCTCGGGCTCGGTGATGGACTACAACGCCTACAACCTTGCCCCGGCGGGCCAGCCGCAAGGCGCGATCGTGAACACCACGCTCGGGCCCTACGACTACTGGGCCATCGAGTACGCCTACCGGCCTTTTGCTCCCGACGAGGAGGCACAAGGCCTGGCACGCATCGCTTCGCGCAGCCGCGAGCCCGAGCTGGCCTATGCCGACGACTTCGACGCCGGGGGGATGGGCGGCTTCGAGAGCTTCGACCCACTGGCCAACCGTTTCGACCTCGGCGACGATCCTCTGACCTACTACGAGCGCCGCCTCGTGCTGTCGCAGGAGCTGTGGCAGCGCCTGCAGACGCGCGAGCCCCAGGCGGGCGAGGACCCGCAGCGTTCGCGTCGCGCGATGATCAGCGGCTTCGGCCCGCTGCGCATGGCAGCCGACCTGGCTGCCAAGTATGTCGGGGGGCTGGTGCAGGTGCGAGACCTGCCGGGCCCGCAGGCGCGGCCCACCTACACACCGGTGGCCGCCGCCGAGCAGCGCCGTGCGCTCACCTTCCTCACGCGGCATCTGTTCAGCCAGGACAACTTCCGCTTCCGCCCCGAGTTCCTGCGCAGCTTGCCCACCGACTACCTCGACCGCAACGTCGCCGGCCCGGTGTCGGTGCCCGAGTTGGTGCGCGGTGTGCAGTCGACGGTGCTTGACCGGCTGCTGAGCCCGGGCACGGCCGCCAGGGTGCTGGAGGCACCGCTGTATGCGAAGGCGGGGGAGAGGGTGCTGGGGCTGGACGAGGTCTACCGCGGGCTGCAAGAAGCGGTGTGGAGCGAGCTGCGCACCGGTGGCGAGATCGCGCCGCTGCGGCGCCAGCTCCAGCGCGAGCATTTGCAGCGCCTGTCCGGGCTGCTCATGCGGGGGGCGGGGGCGTTGCCGGCCGATGCCCTGAGCCTGCAGCGCCTGCTCGCGCGCCAGTTGCTGGCCGACCTCGACGGGGCGGTGCGCGGTGCGGGCCGGTCGGTGACCACGCGGGCCCATCTGGAAGACAGCCGCGCGCTGCTGGCGCGCTCGCTGGATGCGTCCTTCCTGCGCCAGCCCTGACGCCGGGCTCGTGGGGCCTCAGGGCTGCAGCCAGCGCGCGCCCTCGGCGTCGAAGCGGGCGCGGCGGTGGCCCTCGCGGTGCAGCTCCAGCCAGTCGATGCTGTCGATGCGGGCAAAGAGCACGCCGAAATGTCCGCGATCGTCGCGGGGCAGCGTGGGGCGCACCGGGGCGTCGATCGTGTGGCCCGGCGGCAGCGGCGAGAGATAGTCCTGGGCGGCCGGCGAGAGCTTCAGCCGCGCCCAGCGCGACAGCACACTCACGCCTTGGGTGTCGAGGCTGAGTTGCACGCGGCAGCGCAACTGCCAGCCCAGCGTGGGCGACCACATCACCACAGTGGCGCGGGGGTGTTCGAGGAGCTGCGCCACCTTGCCCGAGCGGATGTCGGTGTAGAAGACCAGCGTGCGGGCTTGCACATCGACCTCGCGCAGCACCACGACGCGGGCATCGGCCCCGTCGGCCAGCCCGGTGGCCAGCACCGGTGTGCGCCAGGCGTGCTGGCGGTCCTGTGCGGCGCGGGCCAGCTCCTGCCACACCGCCGCCTCGACGGCGGCGAGCGTGGCGGGGCGTTCAGTGCGGGTCATGATGGGTGTCAATGCTCCCGCCGCAGGGCAGGGAAGAGGATCACGTCGCGGATGCTGGGGCTGTCGGTCAACAGCATGATGAGCCGGTCGATGCCGATGCCACACCCCCCGGTCGGGGGCATGCCGTATTCCAGGGCGCGGATGAAGTCGGCATCGAAATACATGGCCTCCTCGTCGCCGGCGGCCTTGTTCGCGGCTTGGGCCTGGAAACGCGCGGCCTGGTCCTCGGCGTCGTTGAGCTCCGAGAAGCCGTTGGCGATCTCCCGGCCGGTGATGTAGAGCTCGAAGCGCTCGGTCTTGGACGGGTCGGTGTCGGAGGCGCGCGCCAGCGGCGAGACCTCCACCGGGTGGTCGATGATGAAGGTGGGCTCCCAGAGCTTGTCCTCCACCAGTTCCTCGAAGACGGCGAACTGAAGCTGCGCCAGGCCCCAATGGGCCGGCGCCTCCTGGCCCAGGAGCCTGAGCTCCTCGCGCAAGTAGGCCGGGTCGTCGAGCTGGGCCTCGTTCAGGCGCGGGGCGTGCTTGAGCAGGGCCTCGCGGATGCTCAGGCGCGCGAAGGGCTGCTCCAGGTCCACCACGCGGCCCTGGTAGGTGAGGGTGGCCGAGCCGGTCGCGTCGCGTGCAGCCTGACGGATCAGCGCCTCGGTGTAGTCCATCAGGTCGTGGTAGTTCCAGTAGGCCGCATAGAACTCCATCATCGTGAACTCGGGGTTGTGGCGCACCGAGATGCCTTCGTTGCGGAAGTTGCGGTTGATCTCGAACACCCGCTCGAAGCCACCGACGATCAGGCGCTTGAGGTAGAGCTCCGGCGCGATGCGCAGGAACATCTCCTGATCGAGCGCGTTGTGGTGGGTCACGAAGGGCTTGGCGTTGGCGCCGCCCGGGATGGGGTGGAGCATGGGCGTCTCCACCTCCAGGAAGCCGTGGCCGGTCATGAACTCGCGGATCGCGCTGACGGCCTTGCTGCGCGCCACGAAGCGCCGACGGGCGTCCTCGTCGGTGATGAGGTCCACGTAGCGCTGGCGGTACTTCTGCTCCTGGTCCGTCATGCCGTGGAACTTGTCCGGCAGCGGGCGCAGGCTCTTGGTGAGCAGGCGCAGCCGCGTCACATGCACCGACAACTCGCCCGTCTTGGTCTTGAAGAGCCGGCCTTCGGCACCGAGGATGTCGCCCAGGTCCCAGTGCTTGAAGGCGGCGTACGCCTCCTCACCAATACCGTCGCGGGTGACATACAACTGGAGGCGACCGGTGGCGTCTTGCAGCGTGCAAAAGCTGGCCTTGCCCATCACGCGCTTGAGCATCATGCGCCCGGCCACGCTGACGTTGAGCTGGAGCGGCTCGAGTTCCTCGTTGGGCTTGTCTCCATATTGCTGCACCAGGGCGGCCGCCCGATGCTGGGGCTTGAAGTCGTTCGGGAAGGCCACGCCCTGGCGGCGGATCGCGGCGAGCTTCTCGCGACGCTCGGCGATCAGCTGGTGGGTGTCGGTGGCCGGGGCCGCAGCCTCGGCGGCGGCAGGCGTCGCGCGGTCGGTCATGGTGGGGGGCGAAAAGGCGGGAAACCCACAATTTTACCGGGCCGGCGCCCGTATCATCCGGCCGTCTCCCGCCTGCCGCCGGCCCTGAACCGTCCCTTGCCCGATGCTCGCGTCCCTGCCCCGTTCGGCCCTCGGCCACTTCCTGTCGAGGCTGGCGGCCGTGGGCCTGGGACTGGTCCTGCTCGGCCTGGTGGCCCGCCGGGGGCCGGCCGAGCAGGGGGTGTTCTCGCTGTTGATGGCCACTGAAGCGCT
>NZ_JBKBVU010000233.1:0-4347 GCF_046289365.1 Caldimonas sp.
CCCATCTGCTGCTGGCCGACGAGATCAACCGGGCCCCGGCCAAGGTGCAAAGTGCCTTGCTCGAGGTGATGCAGGAGTACCAGGTCACCATCGCAGGGCAGACGCATCCCGTGCCCCGGCCCTTCCTCGTGATGGCCACGCAAAACCCCATCGAGACCGAAGGCACCTACCCGCTGCCCGAGGCCCAGGTCGACCGCTTCATGATGAAGGTGCTGGTGGGCTATCCGAGCGAGGAAGAGGAGTTCGTCATCGTGCAGCGCGTCACGGGCAGCCCCGAGGAGGTGGCCCCGGTCGTGAGCACCGAGGAGCTTGCGCAACTGCAGAAGGAATGCCGCAAGTGCTTCGTGGACCCTTCGCTGATCCAGTATGCGGTCAAGCTGGTGGCGGCCACCCGCTCGCCAGAGCGTTTCGGTCTGCCCGAACTCTCACGCTACCTGAGCTTCGGCGCCAGCCCGCGCGCCACCATCCACCTCATCGAAGGCGCGCGCGCCCTGGCCCTGCTGCGCGGGCGGCCTTACGTGCTGCCCGAGGACGTGACCGACCTCGTGCCCGACGTGCTGCGACACCGCCTCGTGCTGTCCTACGAGGCCCTGGCCGAGGCCCTCACGGCCGACCACCTGGTGCGGCGCATCATGGACAAGCTGCCCGTGCCCGACAAGCCCCTGGACTCCCATGCCCGCACCGAAGCCGTCGTCTGAGGCCCGGCGCCGGGCCGATGCCCGCCCCGCGGCGCATGGCAAGGCCGCGCCATTCGAGGCCAGCCAGACCCATGCCGCGCTGGGCGAGGCCGACCGATTGCTGCGCCGGCTGGAGTGGACGGTGCTGCGCCGCCTGGACGGCCTGCTCGAAGGCGACTACCGCACCCTGTTCCGCGGTCAGGGGCTCGATCTGGCGGACCTGCGCGAGTACCAGTTCCACGACGACGTGCGCTACATCGACTGGAACGTGACCGCACGCATCCAGGTGCCGCATGTGCGCGAATTCCAACAGGACCGAGACATCAACGTCTGGTTCCTGCTCGACCTCAGCGGCTCGGTGCATTTCGGCGCCGGCGAGTTCAGCAAGCGCGACCTGCTGATCGCCTTCGTCGCCCTGATGGCGCGGCTGCTCACGCGCCATGGCAATCGCGTGGGCGCCATCGTCTGCGGCCAGGCGGTCGACACCGTGATCCCGGCGCGCGGCGGGCGCGCCCAGGTGCTGCAACTGGTGCACCGGCTGCTGGCGCGGGCCGTGCCTGCGGCGGTCAGCGCGGGCGGGCCGGGCGGCACCGATCTGGCGCAGCTCTTCCACCGCGCGGGCCATCTGATGCGCCGGCGTTCGCTGGTCTTCGTCGTGTCGGACTTCATCGCCGCACCGGGCTGGACCGAGCCGCTGGGCCGCCTGGTGCAACGCCACGAGGTGCTCGCCGTGCGTCTGACCGACCCGCTGGAGGCGGCACTGCCCGACCTGGGCCTGGTGATGTTCGAGGACGCCGAGACCGGCGAGCAGCAACTGGTGGACACCCATGATGCGGCGTTTCGCCGCCGTTTCGAACAGGCCGCGCGCGACCGCGAGGCCCGATTGCGCCTGGCCTTCGGTGATGCCGGGGTGGACGTGCTGGAGCTGGCCACCGACGAGGATTTGGTCGCGGCGGTGCGCCGTTTCGTCGAACTGCGCCGGCTGCGCTCGCGCCTGGCGGCCGGCGGCGGGGCCGTGTCGGCGCGCCCGGCCGCTGCCCTGACCTCGACGACACCCTTGTGATCACGGGGAGACGGACATGGCATTCCTCTGGCCTGAGATGTTGTGGCTGCTGGGGCTCGTGCCCCTGAGCGTGGCAGCCTACTGGTGGCTGCTGCGCCGCCGCCGGCGCCTGGCGCTGCGCTATTCCGGGCTGTCTCTGGTGCGCGAGGCCCTGGGCCGCGGTCCGGGCTGGCGCCGCCATGTGCCGCCCGTGCTGATGCTGCTGGCGCTGATCGGCCTGCTCGTGGCCGTGGCCCGGCCCACGGCCCGCGTGATCCTGCCATCGCAGCAGCGAATGGTGATTCTGGCCATCGACGTGTCCGGCAGCATGCGTGCCACCGATGTCGAGCCCAACCGCATGGCGGCGGCGCAGGCTGCCGCGCGGGAGTTCGTGGCCCTGCAGGACAGCAGCACGCGCATCGGCGTGGTGACCTTTGCCGGCACGGCCCTGCTGACCCAGCCGCCCACCTACAGCAAGGAGGACGTGCTCGCCGCCATCGATCGCTTCAACTTCCAGCGCGCCACGGCCGTGGGCAGCGGCATCCTGGTGTCGTTGCAGGCCATCTTTCCGGACATCGAGTTCGACCTGCGCGGCAGCAATCCACGCCCGGGCAGCGAGGACAGCCGCCTGGGCCGCTCGCTCGACCAGCGCAGCGGGGCTGGCAGCAGGGCCCCGCCGCCGCCGGTGGAGCCGGGCTCGTATGGCGCGGCCGCCATCATCCTGCTCACCGACGGCCAGACCACCACCGGCCCCAACCCGCTGGAGGCCGCCCGCATGGCGGCCGAACGCGGTGTGAAGGTCTACACCGTGGGGGTGGGCACCGAGCAGGGCGAGATCCTCGTCGGTGACGGCTGGTCCATGCGCGTGCGCCTGGACGAGGAGGCCCTGCGCGGGATCGCCAACCTCACCGGCGGGGAATATTTTTATGCCGGCTCGGCCCCCGATCTGAAAAAGATCTACCAGGGCCTGCATTCCAAGCTCGCGCTGGAGACCCGCGAGATCGAGGTCACGGCCCTGTTCGCAGCCGCTGCGGCGGTGCTGATGCTGCTGGCCGCCGGCTTGTCGGTGTTCTGGTTCCACCGGGTGCTGTAGCGACGGCTCGGCGCCCGCGGTTCAGGCATCATCGGTCGCGAACGTGACGGCCGGGCCGCGTCCGGCCGTGCATGATGCCTGCACCCCTCGCACAGCCCACCGATGAACGACTCCCCTGCCCACGCCGTCGCACCGGCCACGCCGTCCGAGCGTCCTCCCCGTCCTGCCGCCACCCTGGTCGTCGTGCGCGATGGTCCGTTCGGGTTGGAGGTACTGCTGCTGCGCCGGGCCGAACGGGGCGACCACAACAGCGGCGCCTGGGTCTTTCCCGGTGGCCTGGTCGACCCGGGTGACCGGCAGGCGAGCGCCTGCGCCCGCGGGCTCGATGCGCGCACCGCCAACGAGCGGCTGGGCCTGGACGACGGGGCGCTCGACTACCTCGTCTGCGCGATCCGCGAATGCTTTGAGGAATGCGGCCTGCTCTTTGCCGACGGGCCGCGCCCCGACGCGCCCACGCTGCGGGCCTGGCGGGATGGTGTCCACCGCGGCGAACGCGCCTTTGCCGAGCTGTGCCGCCAGGCCGGCTGGACGCTGCGAGTGGATCGGCTGGCCTACCTCAGCCATTGGCTCACGCCCCGCGGACGTGCCAAGCGCTTTGACACGCGCTTTTTCATCGCCGTCGCCCCCGAAGGGCAGGACACCGCCCATGACGCCTGCGAGACCGTCGAGCATGGTTGGTTCCGGCCGGCCGAGGCCCTGGCCCGCGACCCCGCCCATTTCAAGCTGATGACACCCACGCGCGTCACGCTGGAACTGCTGTCGCGCTTTGCCGATGCGGCGTCCCTCATGGCCTGGGCCCGCGCGCCGCGCGAGGTGGCCCTGGTGATGCCGCGCATCGGCCGGGGCCCGCAGGGCGAGCGCCCCGTGATGCCCGACGAGCCGGCCTGGGCCGAGATCGGTCGCCTGGACCCGCAAGGCCATGGACAGGTGTCCTACGCGCTCGAACCCGGTGTGCCGGTGCGCCTGTCCGAGCGGGTGATCCGCGTCACCGCGCCCAATGCCAGTGTGATGACCGGACCGGGCACCAACACCTACCTCGTCGGGGGCGGTGCGGCCAACCGCTGGACCGTGATCGACCCCGGTCCGGCCGACGAGGCACATGTCCAGGCGGTGCTGGCTGCCGCCCCCGGCCCCATCGAGGCCATCGTCCTCACCCACAGCCACAAGTACCACTCGCCGGCCGCGCGGCGGCTGCGCGAGCTCACCGGCGCGCCGGTGGCGGGGCGCTGGCCGGCCCATCCGCAGGGTCAGGACGCGCAACTCATGCTGGACCGCGAACTGCAGCACGGGCAGCGCCTGGCCTGTGCGGCCGATGCCCATCTGCGCGTGTGGCACACCCCGGGGCATGCCTCGAACCACCTGTGCTTCCTGCTCGAAGAGGAAAAGCTGCTCTTCACCGGCGACCACGTGATGCAGTCATCCACCGTGGTGATCAATCCGCCCGACGGTGACATGGCGGCCTACCTCGCCTCGCTGCGGGCCCTGCTCGACGTGGACCTCGACTGGCTGGCGCCGGGCCACGGCTTCCTGATGGC
>NZ_JBKBVU010000021.1:0-28823 GCF_046289365.1 Caldimonas sp.
GCTGTATCTTGTTAAAGAACCCACCACACAAACAAAACCATCGCTTCGTTTGCGTCGCTAATCAGTGATCAGCGAAGACCGAGATTATTGCAAGATTTCGATTTCCTTGTCAAGCACTCGGTTATTTCGTCTGCTTCGTCGCATCTGGCGCCGTGCCTGCTTTAGGAAGGCGGGCGGCCTCGGTGCAGCAGCGAAGACCGTGACTGTAGCACGCTTTTGGGTTGCCCCGCCAGGGGCCGCTGACAGGGCGATGCCAGGACGGTCAGTCGCTCAGTGCATGGCCGCGTGATCGCGCGCCGCATCCGATCGCAGCAGCTGCCGACAGGTCTCCTGCGGGTCCTCGCTGGCCAGCACCGAGCCCAGGTGCTGCGCCAGCCGGCGGGTGTCGGCACGAAGGATGCGTTGCTTGATGGTGGCGATCTGCGAGGGATGCATCGAGAAGCTGCGCAACCCCATGGCCAGCAGCAACGCCGTGAAGGCGGGGTCGCCGGCCATCTCGCCACACACGCTCACCCCCTTGCCGGCCGAGCGCGCGCAGGCGATGGTGTCGGCCACCAGGCGCAGCACCGCGGGGTGCCAAGGGTCGTACAGGTGGGCCACGGTCTCGTCGGCACGATCGATGGCCAGCGTGTACTGGATCAGGTCGTTGGTGCCCAGCGAAACGAAGTCGAAATGTCGCACGAAGCTTTGGGCCAGCAAGGCGGCCCCGGGCACTTCGATCATGGCCCCCACCTCGACGTCGGTATACGGCAGCCCCGCATCGGTCAACTGCTGCTTGGCCCGCGCCAGGGCCTCGAAGGTCTGGCGCACTTCGCCCAGGTGGGTGAGCATGGGGATCAGCAGGCGCACTTTGCCGTAGGCGCTGGCGCGCAAGATGGCACGCAACTGCATGCGGAACATGCTGGGCTCGGACAGGCTCCAGCGGATCGCGCGCAGGCCCATCGCGGGATTGAGCGTGTGCTCGTGGCGCAGCTCGTTGTGGGACATGCGCTCCAGGGGCTTGTCGGCACCGATGTCGATGGTGCGGATGGTCACGGGCAGGCCCTGCATGGCCTGCACGGCAGCCCGGTAGGCCTCGAACTGCTCCTCCTCGCCGGGCAGCTCGCCGTTGCGATTCATGAAGAGGAACTCGGTGCGGAACAGGCCCACGCCGACGGCCCCGGCCTGCAAGGCCCCTGGTGCGTCCTGGGGCAGCTCGATGTTGGCCAGCAGTTCGACACGCTCGCCGTCGAGCGTGACGGCCGGCGTGTGGCGCAGCCGGGCCAGGCGCTCGCGCTCGAGTTCGCTTTGGCGCTGGCGGAAACGGTATTCCTCGAGGACGATGGGTGAGGGGTCGACGATGACCACGCCGGCATCGCCGTCGATGATGACCCAGTCGTCCTGGCGGATGAGATGGCTGGCTTCCCGTGCGCCGACCACGGCCGGAATGCCCATGCTGCGCGCGACGATGGCGGTGTGCGAGGTCTTGCCGCCCACATCGGTGACGAAGCCCTGGAAGATGCTGCGCTTGAACTGCAGCATGTCGGCCGGCGCGATGTCGTTGGCGATGAGCACGAGGGGATCCTCCCCGCCCCAGTCGCCTGGGTTGGGCGCGGGGGCGGTCGACAGCACCGAGCCGTTGCGGCCGAGGACCCGCAGCAGCCGCTCGACCACCTGCTCGATGTCGGCCTTGCGTTCACGCAGGTAGTCGTCCTCCATCTCGTCGAACTGGCGTGCCAGGACTTCGAGCTGGGCCGACAAAGCCCATTCGGCGTTGTAGTGACGCTCGATGATCCATTGCTTGGTGGCCCCGGTCAGCGCCTCGTCGTGCAGCAGCATCAGGTGGACGTCGAGCAAGGCCCCAAGCTCGGCAGGGGCGTCGGAGGGCATGTCGCGCTTCAGGCCAGCCAGCTCCTCGGCCACGGCATCGCGCGCCCGGCGCAGCCGATCGATCTCCGCCTCGACGCGGTCGGGGCTGATGAAGTAGTGGGCCACGTCCACACGGCTGGAGGCCACCAGGACAGCCTTGCCGATGGCCACCCCGCGGGCAACGGGCAATCCGAACACTTGGAGGGTCATGCGCGGATGCTAGCAGCGCGCCCCGCACCCAGCCAGACGGGACTCCCGGAGCCGGCGCCTGTCCGCATAGCGCACCGCCAGTCCTTGCCTTGGGCGGCTTCCATCGGTCAGACTCGGGGGGACGCTACGCCGTGCCGGTGGCGTTGCCTGATTTGTGGAGGATGCGCCATGTCAGGGCTCACGGGCCTGATCGAACAGAAGCTGGATGGCCTGCCGCGCAAGGTGGCGCTGGAATGGCCGGGGGGGCATGCAGGCACCCGAGATGCGCAGGTCCGGCTGCGGCTGCACGAACCGCGCTGGCTGGGTGCGCTGGCGCGCGGGCAGATCGGCGCCCTGGCCGATGCCTATGTGATGGGCCAGCTCGACATCGACGGGAACATGCGCGACCTGATGGCCGTGGCCGCCCGTCTGGTGGGCGATCCGGTCGCGCAGGGACGTCCCACCTGGTGGCAGCGCTGGTGGCGCTCGGTGCAGTCCCGCCGGCGCCATCGCAAGGAACGCGATGCGCGGCAGATTGAGTTCCACTACGACGTCTCGGACGACTTCTATGCGCTGTGGCTGGACCCGCGGCGGGTGTATTCGTGCGCCTATTTCCGCGAGGCGGACATGACGCTGGCCCAGGCCCAGGAAGCCAAGCTCGATCACATCTGCCGCAAGCTGCAGCTCGGGCCGGGGCAGCGCTTTCTGGACATCGGCGCCGGCTGGGGAGGGCTGCTGCTGTGGGCCGCGCAGCACTACGGCGTGCAGGCCGAGGGCATCACGCTGTCGCGCAACCAGCATGCCCACGTGAACCGGCTCATCGACGAGCTCGGCCTGCGTGGCAGGGTGCAGATGCATTTGCGGGACTACCGCGACATGCCCGAGGACCGCCCTTATGACCGCATCGCCTCGGTGGGGATGTTCGAGCACGTCGGACGCGCCAACCTGGTGGGCTACTTCGACAAGATCCGCCGCCTGCTGGTGCCTGGCGGCCTGGTGATGAACCATGGCATCACGGCCGGGGGAGTGCACAACGCCCAGCTCGGGGCAGGCATGGGGGATTTCATCGAGAAGTACATCTTCCCTGGCGGGGAGCTGGAGCACGTGTCGGAGGTGGCTCAGGCCCTGACCGAGGGCGGCCTGGAGCTGCTCGACGCCGAGAACCTGCGCCCCCACTATGCGCGCACGCTGTGGGCCTGGTCCGACGCTCTGGAGGCCCGGCTGGACGAGGCGCGCGCGGTCACGAACGAGAAGACGGTGCGGGCCTACCGGCTGTACCTGGCCGGCTGCGCGATGAGCTTCGAGCGGGGCTGGATTTCGCTGTTCCAGTTGCTGGCCTCGCGGCCGAGCGGGGACCCGGTGCCAGGGCCGATGCGCGGCGCACAATCGGTCTATCCTTTCAACCGCAGCTACATGTACCGGTGAGGCCGGGGAGATGCTCTACAAGTTCAGGTCCAAGGCGGCCGGCGATGTGATCATGACGGGGGTCCATGGCGATCACGTGATGCGTCTGCTCGGCAAGACGCCGGGCGGCAAGGGCATCCTCGTGCCCGCGGAGATGCCGGCGGCGATCGCCGCCCTGGAACGTGCCATCGCCGAGGAAGAAGCCGAACGCCGGCGCGCCGAGGAGGAGGCCCAAGCCGAGGGCCGCAGCCTGCCACCGCAGGACGGCGTGACACTGCGGCAGCGGCTGTGGCCACTGATCGAGATGATCCGGCGCTGCCATGAGGCCGGCAAGGACATCGTCTGGGGCGTCTGATGCCCCACCCCAAGCACAAGCACAGGAGACCGCGATGAAACTGTGGAGCCAGAGTTGGAACGACGGACAGGCCATCCCCGAGCGCTACGCGGCCGGGCGCCCCGATCCGCAAGGCGGCGTGACCTTCTCGGACAACCTGAACCCCCACTTGGCCTGGAGCGGGCTGCCGTCGGGCACGCAGTCGCTGGCGCTGATCTGTCACGATCCGGACGTGCCCAGCCGAGGTGACGACGTCAACAAGCCCGACCGGGAGGTGCCGGCCGATCTGCCGCGGGTGGACTTCTTCCATTGGGTGATGGTCGATTTGCCGCCCACGGTGAGCGAGATCGCCGAGGGCGAGTTCTCCAAGGGCTTCACGCCGCGGGGCAAGCCCGGACCGGCCACCTTGCATGGGGCGCGGCACGGACTGAACGACTACACGGGCTGGTTTGCCGGCAACCCCGACATGGCGGGGTCGTATTTCGGTTATGACGGCCCCTTCCCCCCCTTCAACGATGCCCTGGTGCACCACTACGTGTTCACGCTCTTCGCGTTGGATCTGGCGCGCTGTCCGGTCGAGGGGGCGTTCACCGGCGCCCAGGTGCGCCAGGCGATCGCCGGTCACGTGCTGGGCTCGGCCTCTTTCGTGGGCACCTACACCCTGAATCGGCGCCTGCGCGCAGGCTGAACGACCATCGGGACGGCCGGATGCGCCGGCCCCCGCCGCCGCACTGCCCCCTCCACCCTGTCCTGCATGTCCCATCCCCAGCCCACCCGCATCCTGGCCATCCGTCACGGCGAGACCGCCTGGAACGTCGACACCCGCATCCAGGGCCACCTGGACATCCCGCTCAACGACACCGGCCGGCGCCAGGCCCGCCGCCTGGCCCGGGCCCTGGCCGATGAGAACCTGCAGGCCGTCTACAGCAGCGACCTGAGCCGCGCCCGGCAGACCGCGCAGGCGCTGGCCGAGCTCACGGGCTTGCCGGTGCAACCGGTCCCGGGGCTGCGCGAGCGGGCCTTCGGCCGTTTCGAGGGTCGGACCTTCCGCGAGATCGAGGCGCAATGGCCGCAGCAGGCCTTGCGATGGCGGCAGCGCGATCCCGAGTTCTGCCCGGAAGGCGGCGAGAGCCTGAACGTGTTCTACCGGCGAGTGGTCGAGCAGGCCGGGGCTTTGGCCTGCGCCCACCCCGGCCAGACGATCGCCCTGGTCGCCCACGGCGGCGTGTTGGATTGCCTGTATCGCGCCGCCACGCGGATCGACCTGCGCGCACCGCGCACCTGGGAGCTGGCCAACGCCAGCATCAACCGCCTGCTGTACACCCCCGAGGGCTTCACGCTGGTGGGGTGGGCCGACACCCAGCACCTGCAGGACCTGGCGCTCGACGAGATCCTGGAGAGACCGGGGCGCTGAGGGTCTGCCCGAAGTCCACGGCCGCTCCACGCTGCACACAATCGAGGCTTGTCTGGTTCAGGCGCGTCGCATGGAAGGTGCACAGATCATCGTTGTAGCCACCCCGGTCTTCCTGCTGTTGATGGCCGTGGAATACCTCGTGGGGCGCTGGCGCGGGCGCAACACCTACCGGCTCAACGACGCCTTGAGCAGCATTGGCCTGGGCATCATGAGTCAGGTGGTAGGGGTCTTGACCAAGGCCCTGACCGTGGGGATCTACACGGTGGCCTACCAGCACCTGGCCCTGTGGAACCTGCCGGCCGATGCCCTGTGGGTCTGGGTGGCGGGGCTACTGCTGTATGACCTGTGCTACTACTGGCACCACCGGCTGGGGCACGAATGTGCACTGTTCTGGGCCGCCCACGTGGTGCACCATCAGAGCGAGGACTACAACCTCTCGACGGCGCTGCGCCAGACCAGCTCGGGCTGGATCGGTGGCTGGATCTTCTACCTGCCGATGGCGGTGCTGGGTTTTCCTCCGCTGGTCTTCGGGGTGGTGGCGCTGATCGACTTGCTCTACCAGTACTGGGTGCACACCCAGCAGATTGGCAAGCTGGGCTGGTTTGACCGGGTGTTTTGCTCACCGAGCAACCACCGTGTGCACCACGCCGTGAACGACAAGTACCTGGACAGGAACTATGGGGGCATCCTGATCCTGTGGGACCGGCTGTTCGGCACGTTCCAGGAAGAGGACGACCGCGAACCCTGTGTCTACGGCACGCGCAGCCCGCTGCGCAGCTGGAACCCGGTGTGGGCGAACCTGCAGGTCTATCGCGACCTGGTGTTCGACAGTTGGCATGCGCAGCGCTGGGGTGACAAGTTGCGCGTCTGGTTCAAGCCGCCGGGCTGGCGGCCGGCCGACGTGGCCGAGCGCTTCCCCAAGGCGCCCTTCGATCTGTCCCGCCTTGAGCGCTACGACCCGCCGATGCCGACCTGGGCGCAATGGGGCGCCGGCGCCCTGTTCCTCGCTCTGCTGGGGGCCACCGCGGCCTTCCTGTGGCAGGCGCACACGCTGAGCTTGGGGGCGCAGGCTGGCGGGGCGGCGCTGATCGTGGCGGGTTTGTGGGGGGTGTCGGCGTTGAGCAGTCTCGGGCGCTCTGCCCCACGGCCCGCGCAGGCCACGGCATGACGCATCGTCCCGGCGGCGTGCACTAACATGTGCTGCCCGGCCCTGCCCTTCGTTATCGATGACCCTTCCGTCCTCCCCCCCTTCTGTCAACGTCATCTGCATGAAATGGGGTCGCCTGTACGGCCCCGAATATGTCAACCACCTGTACGCCGGCGTGCGACGCCATCTGTCGCTGCCGCATCGGTTTGTCTGCTTCACCGACGATCCCGCTGGGCTGCATCCCGGCATCGAAGTCTTCCCGGTGCCGGCGTTGGGCTTGCCCCCAGGCCATGGGGACACACGTTGGCAGAAGCTGGCCGTATTCCGCAGCGAGCTGGCGGATCTGTCCGGCCCCACGCTCTTTCTGGATCTCGATCTGGTGATCGTCGATTCGATCGACCCCTTCTTTGCGGCACCGGGGCGATTCCTGATCATCCGTGATGACGAGCTCTTCCGCTCCAAGCCGCTGCGCAAGCTGCTGCCGGCGCGCGATCGTTTCCTGGCCAGTGTGGGCAACTCCTCGGTGTTCCGTTTCGAGGTTGGGGCGCACACGGACATCCTGCAGGCCTATGTCACCGACCCAGCCGCGGCCACACGTGCCTACGAGATCTCGCAGCAGTTCCTCAGCGCCCAACTGGCCCGGCGCGGCTTGCTGCAGTATTGGCCGCGGGGCTGGTGCGTGAGTTTCAAGAACGACTGCGTGCCGCGCCACTTCGCGAGCTACTTCCGCGACCCCGCCATCCCGCCGGGCGCCAAGATCGTGGTGTTCGCGGGGTCGCCGAAGATGTCGGAAGTGCTCGAAGGCGCAGGCCATCGCTGGTACCGCCGCATCGGCAACATCGATTGGTTGCGCCAAGCCTGGCAGGCCGACGCCGGCTGAAGCCTCAGGGGCCGTCGAAGAGACCGCCCTCTCCGCTCCTGGGCGCCACCAACCCCAAGTGCCGATAAGCCGTGGCCGTGGCGATGCGACCGCGTGGCGTGCGCTGCAGGTAGCCCTGCTGGATGAGATAGGGCTCGATCACGTCCTCGATGGTGTCGCGCTCCTCGCCGATGGCCGCGGCGAGGTTGTCCAGCCCCACCGGGCCGCCGTCGAAGCGGTGGATCACGGCCTCGAGCAGCTTGCGGTCCATCACGTCAAAACCCATCGGGTCGACATCGAGCATCGCCAGGGCCCGGTCGGCGATCGCCTTGCCGATGTGGCCATTGCCTTTGACCTCGGCATAGTCGCGCACGCGGCGCAGCAGGCGGTTGGCGATGCGCGGCGTGCCCCGCGAGCGCCGGGCGATCTCCAGCGCACCTTCCGGGTCGATGGAGGCGTTGAGCAGGCCGGCCGATCGCGTGACGATACGGGTGAGCTCCTCGGCGGTGTAGAACTCCAGCCGCGCCACGATGCCGAAGCGGTCGCGCAAGGGGTTGGTGAGCATGCCCGCGCGCGTGGTGGCGCCCACCAGCGTAAAGGGCTGCAGGTCGAGCTTGATCGAGCGCGCGGCCGGGCCTTCACCGATCATGATGTCGATCTGGTAGTCCTCCAGGGCGGGGTAGAGGATCTCCTCGACCACCGGGCTCAGGCGGTGGATCTCGTCGATGAAGAGCACGTCGTTGCGCTCGAGGTTGGTCAGCAGCGCCGCCAGATCCTTGGGTTTTTCGAGCACGGGGCCAGACGTCTGGCGCAGGTTCACGCCCAGCTCGTGGGCGATGATGTGCGACAGCGTGGTCTTGCCCAGGCCGGGCGGGCCGAAGAGCAGCACATGGTCGAGCGCCTCGCCGCGCTTCCTGGCCGCACCGATGAAGATCTCGAGCTCCTCACGCGCTTTGGCCTGTCCCACGTACTCGGCCAGGCCCTTGGGGCGCAGCGCGCGCTCCAGGGCTTCCTCGTGGGGTGAAGCCGGCGCAGCCGACACGACGCGGGGGCGCGGCGGCGGGGTGAAGTCATCGGTCTGGATGCTCATGGGCGGGACAGGCTCACTTGGCAAGGGACTTCAGCGCCAGCTTGATGCCTTCGCTCACGCTCACGTCTTCGGGCAGAGTCTTCAGGGCGGCGGCGGCTTCCCGGTCGCTGTATCCCAGAGCCACCAGGGCCTGCAGCACGTCGGCCTGGGCCTGGCTCTTGACCGACACCGGCGCGGCCCCCAGCTCAGCGCCGAGCTTGCCCTTGAGTTCGAGCAGCAACCGCTCGGCCGTCTTTTTGCCGATGCCGGGGATACGGGTCAGGCGGCCCGCCTCCTGCACACTGATGGCCTGGGCCAGCTCGGCCACGCTCAGGCCCGACAGCAGCGACAGGGCAATGCGCGGGCCCACGCCCGAGACCTTGATGAGCTGGCGGAAGGCCTGGCGCTCGGCCGCCGTGCCGAAGCCGTAGAGCACCTGCGCATCCTCGCGCACGACGAAATGGGTAAGCAGCGTGGTGCGCTCACCCAGGTGGGGCAGGTTGTAGAAGGTGCTCATCGGCACGTCGACTTCGTAGCCGACGCCGCCGACATCGATCAGCACCTGCGGAGGGGCCTTCTCCGCGATCACGCCCGTCAGACGACCGATCATCCTGGGATTATCGCGGGGGCGCCGCATCCGGCGGCACCGGCGGGCTCATCTCGGGGTGCGCTTGAACAGGCCCAGGCGCTGCGCCTCCAGCGCGGCCTCGGCACGTGAGGACACGTTGAGCTTGCGGTAGATCTGCTTGACGTAGTCGGCGATGGTGTGGCGCGACAGGTTGAGCTGCTGGCCGATCTCGGGCAGCGTGAAACCCTTGGCCACGCGCAGCAGCACCTCGTTCTCGCGCTCGGTGAGCGAGACGTCGGGCAGCAGCGGTGCTTCCTCTTTCTGCTGTCGCGCCTGCGAGGCGAAATAGGCGATCACGCGGCGGGCGATCGACGGCGACAACGGCGGTTCGCCCTGGGTGATGCGCTGGAGCTGCTCGGCCAGCAGGTCGCGCGATTGCTCCTTGAGCAGGTAGCCGAAGGCGCCGGCCTGCAGGGCGGGAAAGAGGTGGTCATCGTCGTCGTGGATGGTGACCACGACCGACTGGGCGTCGGGCTGCTGCTCACGCAGGGCCTCGACCACCTCGACACCGGAGCCGTCGGGCAGGCCCAGGTCGATCAGGGCCAAGTCGAAGCGCGTGGCAGTGATCTGTTGCAACGCGTCGTGCACGCGCGCGCTTTCGACGAGCTGCGCCTTGGGGAACACCTGCATCACCAGGGCCTTGAGCCATTGGCGGATCTCGGGCAGGTCTTCGAGCAGCAGGATGTGCATGGCTGGTCAGGGCACCGAGGCCGAAGCGCCCCCTGGCCGGAGGCATACCGGCATGTTAGCAGGCCTGGGCCGGCGGCTACAGGGGCAACGTGAGACGGATCAGGGTGCCAAAGCCCGGCCCGGACTCGACCAGGCACTGTCCGGCCAACTGTTTGGCGCGGCGCTTCATGCTGGCCATGCCATGGCCGCGGTCGAGCCGTCCGTCCAGCTGCATGGGGATGCCCTTGCCGTTGTCCTGGATGACGAGGTTGAAGTCGGTGTCGTCGATCACGCAGCGGATGGTGCAGGCATTCGCCCCGCTGTGCTTGATGATGTTGCTGACCGCCTCGCGCAGGATGCGGGTCGTCTGCACGTAGGCGCGCGCCGAGAGGTTGCGCTCGTCCAGCTCGTGCGAGCTGACCCAGTCGACCTGCACGGCGGCCTGGCTCAGTCGCGACACGGTCTCGGCGCGCCAGTCGGCCAGGGCATCGGCGATGCGCACCGGCTTGCCGGTGAGCCCCCGCACCGACAGGCGCATCTCCTCCAGGGCTTCGCGCGCCAGGGTGGCGATGCGCTCGTCGTGGCTGGTGTGGACGATGGTCAGCAGCTTGGCGCCAAGATCGTCGTGCAGGTCGCCGGCGATGCGCTTGCGTTCGGCTTCGGCCACCTGCTCGATGCGCAGCTCGGCCAGATGGGCATAGCTGCGCTCGATCTCGACCGTGCGTTCGTGAACGCGCTGTTCGAGTTCGTCGCGCATGGTCTCGGCCACTCGCAGGGCCTGTGCGAACTCGCGCAAGACCTGGGCGGCCACGACGACCATGAGCACCGGCATCGCAAAATGCACCAAGTGTCGGTTGGGCAAGTCCAGCCAGCCGTGTTGCAGCCCCACTTCGGCAAGGGCCGCCAGCACGGCAAGTCCCATCACCGCCGCCACACCGCGCCAGCCCGGCCGATCGGCCCGCCGGGCCCGGATGAGGTAGTCGATCGTGGCAGCGCCGACCTGGAGTGCGAAGATCACGAACCACAGGTTCATGACCTCAAAGAGCCGCCCCCGGCCGGCCAGGGCCAGCGAGAGCGGCACCAGCAGGCACTGCATCCACAGCGCGACGTCCACCCACCGGTAGCGCAGCCCGGCGTGGCGCTGCAGGAACAGGATGGCAAACGCCACCACGGGCGCGATCAGGCCGCTGACCAGCACCTCCGCCGCCGCATGGGTCAAGGGCGTATCGCTCCACCATACGCGGGCGCTGACCAGCGACCAACCGATCAGCAAAGCGCCGAAGTAGAGGTACATCGGCTGGGGCCGCCGGATCCAGCCCAGCCCGAGCATGAACAGGCCCATGACGGTGAGCACGGCGCTGCCCATCTGCAAAACGGTGACGTTCCAGAACAGGTAGCGGTCGTGGCGCACGCGCAGCTCGTCTTCAGGCCCCACCTCGAGCACGGACAGCCCCGCGCTGCGCTGACGGGCGGCGACCTGCCCGGCCGGGAAGCCCACCACCCGCACGTCGAGATGGTTGCGGCCCGACGGATCCAGCAGGCCGGACGGCAGGGTGAACAGGAAGGGACGGTAGCAATTGCGCGTGACGGGCTCGCTCATGCGGCCGCCGCGGCCGATCACATGGCCGTTGAGGCGAACCTCGACGTTGGTGCAGGCGCGCTCGATGTACAGGGCCAGCAGTTCCTGGGGGGCCGGCAAGGTCTGCGCAGGCAGGGTAAAGCTCACGGCATAGGTGAGCACCCCGGAGAATTCGGGGCGCTCGCGCGCCCACTCGTCGGGCAGGCTGACATGGCGCAGCACCGGCCGGCTGGTGCGGCCATCGGGGGCTTCCTGCGCGACGATGGCCTCACGAATGACGAGAACCTCGGCGTGCGCCGGCCAGGCGGCGCAGGCCAAGACCAGCACCCAGCCCAGCCAACGCAGCCCCCCAAGAGACCACGTCCAGATCCTCCACGACGCACCGTTCATCTTCATGGCGCGCATTCTGCGACGAAGGCCGGCCGCTTCCCAGGCCCGTCGCCCACTTTCCCCGAAGTCGGGGGACAATTCCGGCACTGGAGCTGCCCGAACCATCCGTGCCCGTGATCCTCCGCCACGCCTTCCTTCCGCTGGACAACGCCCGCCTGGCCCACCTGTGCGGCACGCTCGACGAGCATTTGAGAACCATCGAGGCCGCGCTGGACGTGAGCATCAGCCGGCGCAACGAAGCTTTCCGCATCGAGGGGCCGCGCAAGCAGGCCGAGCGGGCCACCGCCTTGCTGCAGTCGCTTTACGAACGCGCGGCCAAGCCGCTGTCCCCCGAGATGTTGCAGATGGCCGTGCTGCAAGCGGCCCGCTGCGACGACAAGCCGGCCGCCGGCGCCGACGGTGAGGCCGAGGAGATCGTGTTGCGCACCCGGCGCGCCGACCTGGCCGGACGCACCCCGAACCAGGATCTGTACCTGCGCAACATCCTCGGCCATGACATCACTTTCGGTATCGGCCCAGCCGGCACCGGCAAGACCTTCCTGGCCGTGGCTTGCGCGATCGACGCCTTGGAGCGATCCGCCGTGCAGCGCATCGTGCTGACCCGCCCGGCGGTGGAAGCCGGCGAACGCCTGGGCTTCCTGCCTGGCGACCTCACGCAGAAGGTGGACCCGTATTTGCGCCCGCTGTACGACGCGTTGTACGACCTGATGGGCTTCGACCGCGTCACCAAGGCGTTCGACAAAGGACAGCTCGAGATCGCGCCGCTGGCCTTCATGCGTGGACGCACCCTCAACCACGCCTTCGTGATCCTGGACGAAGCTCAGAACACCACCCCCGAGCAGATGAAAATGTTCCTCACTCGCATCGGCTTCGGGTCCAAGGCGGTGATCACCGGCGATGTCAGCCAGATCGACCTGCCACGCGGCACCACCAGCGGCCTGATCGACGCTCAGCGGGTGCTGCGGCGCGTGCGTGGCATCGCCATGACCCAGTTCACCGCTGCCGACGTGGTGCGCCACCCGCTGGTCGCGCGCATCGTCGAGGCCTATGACGCGGCCCGGCGGGCTCAGAGCTGAGCATGCGCCCCGAGCTGCACCTGTCGCTGCAGTTTGCGGACCCGCGCCACCGCGCACTGCTGCCGCGCCACAAGGTCAGGCGCTGGATCCGCGCCGCGCTGGAAGCCCCCGCTCAGATCACCGTGCGCGTCGTCGATGCCGACGAAGGCCGCGCCCTGAACCGCAACTACCGCCGACGCGACTACGCCACCAACGTGCTGACCTTCGACTACCAGCATGCACCGGTGGTCGTGGCCGACCTCATCGTCTGCGCACCGGTCGTCGAACGTGAGGCTGCCGAGCTCGGCAAGACAGTGGTCGAGCATTACGCGCACATGCTCGTGCATGGCACCCTGCACGCGCAGGGGTACGACCACGAGGCCGACGACGAGGCTGAAGTGATGGAGGCGCGCGAATCGGCGGTGATGCGCGCGCTGGGATTCGCCGACCCCTACGCCCCGCCGGGTTGACCCGGGCGGGTGGTTCGCGTCAGACCCGGCCTTCCTCCACGGCGTGGCAGGCCACCTTGATGCCTTGGAAGTCCTTGAGCGCCGGGCGCTCGCTGGAGCAGCGCGCATTGGCGTGCGGACAGCGGGGGTGGAAGGCGCATCCACTGGGTGGATTCAGCGGATTGGGCACCTCGCCTTGCACCGGCGTGCGCGAGCGCCCGGTCATGTGGATGTCGGGGATCGCATCGAGCAGCATGCGCGTGTAGGGATGGCGCGCTCGCCCGAAAAGCTCGCGCTTGGGCGCCAGCTCGACGAGCCGGCCCAGGTACATCACGCCCACCTCGTCCGCCACGTGCCGTACCACAGCCAGGTTGTGCGAAATGAACAGATAGGTCAGACCGCGCTGGCGCTGTAGATCCTTCATGATGTTGAGCACCTGCGCCTGCACCGACACGTCCAGTGCCGACGTCGGCTCGTCGCATACCAGGAACTCGGGCTGCGTGGCCAGGGCACGCGCGATCGAGATGCGCTGACGCTGTCCGCCGGAGAACTGGTGCGGGAACTTCTCCATGTCGGCCGGCGACAGGCCCACTGACTGCAGCAGTTCGCCCACGCGCTGTTTGGCCTGATCGTCGTTCTTGACCATGCCATGTTCACGCAATGGCTCGGCGATGATGTCCAGCACCTTCCAGCGCGGATTGAGGCTGGCATACGGATCCTGGAAGATCATCTGCATGCGGCGATGCAGCGCACGACCCTCGGCCGTGCCGGCCACCGACTGGGTGTCGATGCCGTCGAAGCGCACGGTCCCCCGGCTGGGCTTGTACAGACCCACCAGCAGGCGTGCCACCGTGCTCTTGCCGCATCCGGATTCGCCCACCAGCGCCAGCGTGTGGCCGCGCTCGATCTCGAAGCTCACGCCATCGACGGCGTGCACGAATTCCCGCGGCTTGCGCTCGATCACACGGTTGAGCCATGGGGCCGAGACGTCGAAGGTCTTGGCCAGGTCTTTCACTTCCACCAAGGCGGTCATGCTGCTTGTCTTTCTTGCTGTGCGTGCAGCCAGCACGCCGCACGGGTGCGGCCGGCATCCATCAGTTCAGGCCGCTCGATGCGGCAACGGTCGAAGGCTTTGGGGCAACGCGGGTTGAAAGCGCAGCCCCGCGGAATGGCCGTCAGGCGCGGCATCGCGCCGTCGATCTGGGTGAGGCGTTCGCGGTCCTCGTCCATCGCGGGGATCGAACCCATCAGGCCCTCGGTGTAGGGGTGGGCCGGCGCATGGATCACGTCCTGCACAGGGCCGATCTCGACCACGCGACCGGCGTACATCACCGCCACGCGGTCGCAGGTCTCGGCGATCACGCCCATGTCGTGCGTCACCAGCATCACGGCCGCCCCCTTTTCCTTGCACAGCCGCTTGAGCAGCGCAATGATCTGCGCCTGGATCGACACATCCAGCGCCGTGGTGGGCTCGTCGGCCACGATGAGCTTGGGCTCGGCCGCCAAGGCCAGCGCGATCACCACGCGCTGACGCATGCCGCCCGAGAACTGGTGCGGGTAGTGGTCGATGCGCTGCTCGGCGGCCGGAATGCCCGTGTCCTTGAGCAACTGGATGGCGCGCTGGCGGGCCTCGGCCGGGCTCACCGGCAGGTGGGTCAGGATGGTCTCGACGAGCTGCCGCCCCACGGTGTACAGCGGGTTCAGCGAGGTCAGCGGATCCTGGAAGATCGCGCCAATTTGACGCCCGCGCACCTTGCGCATCTCCTCATACGGCAGGTTGTCGATGCGCCGGCCTTCCAGCCGGATCTCCCCGGCAGCCACCCGGCCCGGGGGTTCGAGCAAACCGATGATGGCCGCACCGGTCAGCGACTTGCCCGCGCCCGATTCACCCACCACGCCAAGGATCTCGCCAGCGGCGATGTCGAAGCTGATGTCGTCCAGCGCCAGCAGCGTGCCGCGCCGGGTCGGAAACTCCACGCGCAGGTTCTTCACCTGCAGCAGGGGCGTCTTGTTCGTGTTCATCGTGGGCGCTCCAGGCTCAACGCAGTCGGGGGTTCAGCGCATCGCGCAGCCAGTCGCCCAGCAGGTTCACGCTCAGCGCGATCAGCACGAGCATGGCGCCGGGGAAGATGGTGATCCACCACTCGCCCGAGAACAGGAAGTCATTGCCGATGCGGATCAGCGTGCCCAGCGAGGGCGAGGTGGGAGGCACCCCCACCCCCAGGAACGACAGCGTCGCCTCGATGATGATGGCCTGTCCCACCTGGATGGTGGCCAACACCAGCACCGGCCCCAACACATTGGGCAGCACGTGCTTGCGCATGATGCGCAGCGGACTGACGCCGATCACCCGGGCAGCCTGCACATAGTCCTTGTTGCGCTCGATCAGGGTCGAGCCGCGCACCGTGCGCGCGTAGTCCACCCACTTGGTGAGCGAGATGGCCAGGATCAGCACGCCGAAAGCCAGGGTCTCGTGCGCGTTGGGGAACAGCGCCCGGCCCACACCGTCGATCAGCAGGGCGATCAGGATGGCCGGGAAGGACAGCATCACGTCGCACACCCGCATGATGAAGGCATCGACCTTGCCGCCCACGAAACCCGACAGCAGGCCCAGCGAGACGCCCAGCACCACCGACAGCACCACGGAGGCCAGGCCCACGAAAAGCGAAATGCGTGCTCCATACATCAGGGCCGACAGGATGTCGCGGCCCTGGTCGTCGGTGCCCAGCAGGTACTTGGTCGAACCACCGTCCATCCACGCGGGCGGCAAGCGCGAATCGGACAGCTCCAGCGTGGCCAGATCGAAGGGGTTGTAGGGCGCCACCCAGGGCGCGAACAGCGCGCAGAACCCGCAGATGAAGGCGATGGTCGCTGCGGTGATCGCCACCGGCGAGGTGCGAAAGCTGTACCAGATGTCGCTGTCGAAGAAGCGTTGCCAGGCGCTGGGTGGGGAGGTCGTTGTGGTCGTCATGGGAGAACCGGTGGATGAATCCGGCCCGGCCGCCGGCTCACGCTCTCGTGGAGCGCTGCAGGCAGCGGGCCCTGGGGGTGCCGGGTTGGGCACAGGCCGTCACTTCACGTGGATGTATTTGAAGGGCATGAAGTTGTCGGCCAACTGCACCAGATCGATGTGGGACTTCATCGCCCAGGCCAGCGCCTGCTGGTGCAGGGGAATATGGCCCACCTCGTCCTGGTGGATCTTGAAGGCCTCGGCGATCATGGCGTTGCGCTTGGCCGGGTCGGTTTCTGCCTGGATGAGCTGGGTCAGCTCATCCACGCGGGCATTGCTGTACCAGCCCAGATTGAACTGGCCCTGCCCCTTGTCGTTGGGCGTGGCCATCAGGGCCGACAGCGGATTGTGCGAGTCGTAGGTGCCGGGCGTCCAGCCCAGCAGGTAGAAGCTGGTGTCACGGCGCAGGATCTTGGGGAAATAGGTGCCCTTGGTCTCGGTCTGCAGGTTCACCTTCACGCCGATGCGGGCCAGGTTGGCCGCCACGGCCTGGCAGATGGCGGCATCGTTGACGTAGCGGTCGTTCGGACAGTTCAGGCCCACTTCGAAGCCATTGGGATAGCCGGCTTCGGCCAGCAGCTTCTTCGCGGCCTCGGGGTCGTAAGGCAGGCGCTTGTTCAACTCGGGCACGAAGCCCTTGATGCCCGGGGCGACCATCAGCGCCGTGGGGGTGGCGGCCCCGCGCATCACGCGGGTGCGGATGGTCTCGATGTCGATGGCCTGGTAGAAGGCGCGACGCACCCGCACATCCTTGAAGGGATTCTTGCCCTTGACGTTGGAGAACAGCAGCTCGTCGCGCTTCTGGTCCATCCCCAGGAAGATGGTGCGCAGCTCGGGCCCCTGCATGACCTTGAGGCCGGGATTGGCCTTGAGGCGGTCGACGTCTTGCAGCGGCACCGGCTCCATCACGTCGATCTCGCCGGACAACAGCGCGGCCACGCGGGTGGCATCGTTGCCGATCGGGGTGAAGATCACCTCGGTGACATTGCCGTCGATCTTGCCCCAGTAGTTGGCATTGCGCACCAGCACCGTGCGCTGCCCTGGTTGACGCTCACGCAGACGGAAGGGGCCCGTGCCATTGGCACGGAAGCTGGCGGTGTTCTCGATGCCCTTGCGGCGGTCCACCGGTGTCTCGGCCTTGTTCTCCTCGCACCACTTCTTGCTCATCATGTAGACGAGGGTGATGACGTCGGGCAGGATGGGAAAGGGCGAGGTGGTCTCGATCTCGACGGTGTGGCTGTCGAGCTTGCGCACCTCCTTGATCGAGTTGGTGTAGCCGCGCATGTCCGAGCCCTCGCCGGCGGCCCGCTTGAAGCTGAACACCACGTCATCGGCCGTGAAGGGCGTCCCGTCGTGGAAGCTCACATTGCGGCGCAGCTCGAAGCGCCACACCGTGGGCGAGGTCTGCTTCCAGCTCGTGGCCAGGCCCGGCGTCAGGCCCAGGGTCTTGTCGCGCGCCACCAGCGGCTCGTAGACATTGCCGGTGAAGCTCAACTGCATCGACTCGTTGAGCGAGTGCGGATCCATCGACTGGGCATCGCCCTGGTTGGCCACCCGCAGGGTCTTGGCAGCCACCATGCCGCAGCTCAGGGCCAGGGCGACGGCAAGCAAGGTCGGCTTGAACTTCATCAGCGGTTCTCCTCATCGAGCGGTGAAAGGGGCATCGCCTGTTCGACCAGGGATGCGAACAATGCCGAACCGAGCGGCAAGATGTCGTCGTTGAAGTCGTAGCGGCTGCTGTGCAGAAAGCAGCCGGGATCACCACCGTCGCGCCCCTGGCCGATGCGCAGGTAGGCCCCGGGCTTGACCTGAAGCATGAAGGCGAAGTCCTCCGCGCCCATGCTGGGCGGCAAATTGCGCACCACATGGTCCTCGCCGACGAGCGAGGCGGCCACATCGGCGGCGAACTGCGCCTCACGCGGCGTGTTGACCGTGGCCGGGTAGATACGCTGGTAGTCCAGCGTGGCCGAGGCGCCCAGGCCCACGGCCACCGACTCCACCAGACGGGCCAGCCGCTCCTCGATCATGTCCTGCACCTGGGGACGGAAGCTGCGCACCGTGCCCACCAGCTTCGCCTGGCGCGGAATCACACTCATCGCCCCCACGTCACCGCCTTGCATCGCGCAGATGCTCACCACCGCCTGGTCGAAGGGGCTGACGTTGCGCGACACCAGGCTCTGTGCCGCCGTGATGATGTGGGCGGCCACCAGCACGGGATCGACGGCCAGATGGGGATGCGCTCCGTGCCCGCCCTTGCCGTTGACGGTGATCTCGATGCGGTCGGCCGCGGCCATCATCGGCCCGGGGCTCACGCCCACCTGGCCCGCACTCAGGTGGGGCCAGTTGTGCATCGCGTACACCGCATCGGCCGGGAAGCGCTCGAACAGGCCGTCGTCGATCATGGCCTTGGCGCCGGCAAAGCCCTCTTCGCCCGGCTGGAAGATCAGGTAGGCCGTGCCGTTGAAACGGCGGGTTTCGGCCAGATAGCGGGCGGCCCCCAGGAGCATGGTGGTATGGCCATCGTGGCCGCAGCCATGCATCAGGCCCGGTTTGCCCGAGCGCCAGGCGAAGTCGTTTTCCTCGCGCATCGGCAGGGCATCCATGTCGGCCCGCAGGGCGATGGAGCGGCCGCTGTCATGCCGGCGCCCGCGGATCACGGCCACCACACCGGTGCGGGCGATGCCGGTGTGGATCTCGTCCACACGCGTGAGCTTGAGCGCTTCGGCCACCCGCGAGGCGGTGCGCACCTCCTCGAAGCCGAGTTCGGGGTGCGCGTGCAGGTCGCGGCGAAAGGCCGTGAGCTGCGGATGGAACTGCGCGATGTGGCGGAAGATACCGTGATGGGAGGCCTGCATCCGCATGGGGATCTCCGGCACTCAGTGACCGCCGCCCGGACGTTCCACCCGCAGCCGCGGGTCGACAGCAAAGTACAGCAGATCGACCGCCAGGTTGATGACCACGAAGATCAGCGCGATCAGGCACAGATAGGCGGCCATCACCGGGATGTCGGCAAAGGTCACGGCCTGGATGAAGAGCAGGCCCATGCCCGGCCACTGGAACACCGTCTCGGTGATGATGGCAAAGGCGATCAGCCCACCCAATTGCAATCCGGTGATGGTGATGACCGGCACCAGGGTGTTCTTCAGCGCATGGCCGAAGTGCACCGCCCGGTTGCTCAGGCCGCGCGCACGCGCGAACTTGATGTAGTCGGTGCGCAGGACTTCGAGCATCTCGGCACGCACCAGGCGCATGATGAGCGTGAGCTGGAAGATCGCCAGCGTCACTGCCGGCAGGATCAGGTGCTTCCAGCCGGTGACGGTGAGCCAGCCGGTGGTCCACACCTCACCGAGTTTGACCACCTCGCCGCGGCCGAAGCTTGGCAGCCAGCCCAGCGTCACCGAGAACAGCATGATCAGCAAAATGCCGATCAGGAAGGTGGGCAGCGAGACCCCCAACAGCGAGAAGGTCAGCATCACCTGCGACAGGAAGGTGCCGCGGTTCAAGGCGGTGTAGACCCCCATCGGGATGCCCACGACCAGGGCAATCACCGCCGCGACGACGACCAGCTCCAGCGTGGCGGGGAAGCGCTCGAGCAGCAGGGTGGACACCTTCTGGCCCTGGCGCAGGCTCAGGCCGAACTCGCCCTGGACGGCGTTGGCCACGAAACGGCCGAACTGCACGAAAAAGGGCTGGTCCAGGCCCAGGTCGGCGCGCATCTGGTCGCGCTGCTCGGGCGTGGCGTCCTGGCCCAGGATGTTGGTGACGGGGTCGCCCACATACTGGAACAGCATGAAAGCGATGAAAGCCACCGTGAGCATGACCACGACGGCTTGAGCCAGTCGGCGAAGGATGAATGCGAGCATGAAGCCTGTTCCGGCCGGTTGAGGCAGCCCTCACTTGTGATGACGGCCGCCTGGTTTCGAATCTGTGATCCACGCCGGCCCGCGCGCCCCGGGGTCTTCCGGGCCGGCGAGCCGGCAAAGCCCGCCATGGTACGCGCGGGCGGGCGCTCAGACCCTCAGTTCACCTTCACCAAACGCATGTCGATGCGGTTGTCGGCTCGGTGAACCAGGTCGATGTTCTTCTTCATCGCCCAGGGGATCACCTGGTCGTGCAGCGGGATGTGAGCCACCAGATCGTTCTGCAGCTGCAGGGCTTCGGTCAGCATGCGCCGGCGCACCGGGGCATCGGTCTCCACCTTGATGCGATCGACCAGATAGTCCATGCGCTCGTTGGAGAAGCGGCCCACGTTGTAGTTGCCGTCGCCACCCGTGCCCACGGTGCGCACCAGCGACTGCAGCGAATACAGCGCGTCGAAGGTTGGCACGCCCCAGCCCAGCATGTAGATGCTGGCCTCATAGCGCTGGATCATCGGGAAGTAGGTCACCAGCGGCATCGTGCGCAGCTTGGCCTTCACGCCGATGCGCGCCCACATCGCCGTGATCGCTTGGCAGATGGCCTCGTCGTTGATGTAGCGGTTGTTCGGGCAGGCGAAATCCACTTCGAAGCCGTCAGGGTAGCCGGCCTGGGCCAGCAGCTTCTTGGCGGCTTCGACATCGTACGGGTAGCGCTTGGCCACGCTCTCCGTCCAACCGGCCACCTGCGGAGCCACCAGGGCACCCGTGGGCTTGCCCAGGCCGCGCATGATGTTGCGCGAGATGGTGTCGATGTCGATGGCCTGGTACAGCGCCTTGCGCACCCGCACGTCCTTCAGCGGGTTCTTGCCTTTGATGTTGGAGCCGGGCAGTTCGTCGCGGAACTGGTCCATGCCCAGGAAGATGGTGCGGTTCTCAACGCCGTCGATCACCTTCAGGTTGGGGCTGGAGCGCAGGCGCGGGAGGTCTTGCGGCGTCGGATCGAGCACCAGGTCCACCTCGCCCGACAGCAACGCGGCGATGCGGGTGGCGGCCGACTTGATCGGCGTGTAGACGATCTCGGTGACATTGCCCTCCATCTTGCCCCACCAGTTGGGGTTGCGCTTGAACACCATGCGCTGGTCGGGCTGCCAGGATTCCAGGATGTACGGACCCGTGCCGTTGGCGTTGCGATGGGCGAAGTTCTCGTCGGGCGTCTTGATGTCCTTGGGCGCCACCGAGTTGTTCTTCTCGGCCCAGGCCTTGTTCATGATGCGCAGCTCGGTCATCTGGCGCAGCAGCACCGGGTTGGGGCCCTTGAGGAACACGTCGACGGTGTTGTTGTCGACCTTCACCACCTTGTCGATGCCCTGCGTGTAGACGGTGAAGTTGGAGCTGGGCGCCATCGCGCGGTTGAGCGAGAACACCACGTCATCGGCCGTCATCGTCGAGCCGTCGTGGAACTTCACGCCCTGGCGCAGGTTGAAGCGGATCTGGGTCGGGCTGATCTCGCGCCAGGAGGTGGCCAGCACGGGCTCGACCTCGAAGGTGCGGCTGTTGTAGTAGACCAGCGACTCGTAGACGTTGGCATGCAGGCCGTTTTGCAGCGCGTTGTTCTGGGAGTGGATGTCCCAGGTGGCGATTTCGCCCTGGCTGGCCCACTTGAAGGTCTTGGCCTGGACCGCCGGCACGGCCATCAGACTGGCGCAAACGAAGGCGGCGGCCGCCACCGCAGTGAGGGAGGAGCGTTTGAACATTGGTTCACTCACGACAGGAGTATTGAAGGTGTGAATGATCAGCAAATCCTGTGCCGGTCGTCAAAGGGGGAAGTCCCGATCACGGATCCCACGCTGGGTGCTTGCATGCACCCCCGAAGGGGGCGGCAAAAGAAAAGCCGCCCGAAGGCGGCTTTTCGACTGTCTGATTCAACTCGCCCAGGGCGAGCGGGGATCAGAAGTTGTGCTGGATGCCGAAGTCGTAGGCGGTACGACGATCCAGGCTCGTGGTCTTGGCGCTGCCGATGTCAGCATAGACCTTGGTGCGCTTGGACAGGGGATAGTGGTAGCCCAGGCCGAACTTGGTGTTCTTGATGCCGTCCAGCAGGTCCTTGCCCGTCAGACGGGTGTACATGGCGCGCAGGTCGCCGCCGCCCACCGGAGCCGACACGGCCAGCGACCAGTTGTTGGCAGAGTAGTCGTCGCCAGCAGTGGTAGCCTCGGCCTTAGCAGTGGAGTACGCACCGATCAGGCGGGCCACACCGAAGTTGTAGCTGGCGGTGATGCCCATGCTGGTGCCCTTGTCACCAGCGACGATCCCCAGCGCTGCAGGGGTCGTGCCCAGCGCGGTCGCCAAGCCCGTCATACCGGCAGCGGAATCA
Organism: Caldimonas sp.; assembly: GCF_046289365.1. Classification (NCBI taxonomy): domain Bacteria; kingdom Pseudomonadati; phylum Pseudomonadota; class Betaproteobacteria; order Burkholderiales; family Sphaerotilaceae; genus Caldimonas; species Caldimonas sp. Next base: position 22,276 of record NZ_JBKBVU010000021.1, read on the forward strand.
CCTTGATGGAAGCCGAAACCAACGTACAGCGGGCCACCACGGTACTCGACGTTGAAACCAACGTTGTCCTTGGTGTCATTGGTTTGTTCAGCCAAGCCGACGGCGACCTGTGCGGTCAGGCCACTCAGGTTGGGTGTGCGATAGCTGATCAGGTTGCTGTAACGTGACACGACGGCCACGGCCGAAGCAGTGTGAACCATACCGATCTGGCCAACCGTGTCATAGCCCCAAGGGTCGGCGGCGATGTTGGTCCAGAAATAGGGCGAGTAGTCGCGCCCCAGACGGAGTTCACCGAAACCACCCGACAGGCCGACCCAGGAGAAACCCTGCCAGAAGGTGCTGTCAGCAGCGCCGTTGTCCGGCGTGAAACGGTGCTCGAAGCCGAAGTTGGCACGCAGACCACCACCCAGGTCTTCCGTGCCACGGAAGCCCAGGCGCGAACCAGCCTGCTGAGCCAGCTGGAGCTCATCGTTCGAGGGGCCGCCCGTCAGGATCGAGGCGCCATCGTTGGCCTTGACCAGACCAAGGTCCAGCTTGCCATAGATGGTCACGGACGACTGAGCCACGGCGGCGCCGGCGAAAGCACCCAGCACGGCGAGAGCGAGAAGAGATTTTTTCATTGCAACTATCTCCTAGGTTGAACAAGAGGTCTCGGGGGTCGCCCGTTGTTGTCTTGGACCGGGCTGTCCGAGCCAACCTCCTCAGCGGAAGTTGGCGCTATTCCACCAGACGCCCGCGGCAGCCGCCAGCCTTGCGGTCAGAAAACGGGGGCGTTTGTTGCCTGAGTGCAACAGGCTCGGCGGGGCGGGGGCGGGCGGCATCGCCGCTTGACCCTGGTGCAGCCCGGTGGCCCTGGAACGCACTATCCTGTCTCCCTGGTCTGGCCTGCCTGCCCGATGACATGAACGCCCGCCCTGCCCTGTCCCCCATCGATGCCCTGCTCAGCGCCGCCGATGGCGCCTTGCGTACCGTGTTCGGTGCGCACCGTGCGGCCCGCCCGTGCCCCCGCCCGGCCGGGCCCACCGACGCCGCGAGCCTGAGCGAGCACGAGCGCCGGCTGTCCGGCGCGCTGATGCGGGTCAACCATGTAGGGGAGGTCTGTGCCCAGGCGCTGTACACCGCCCAGGCCCTGGCCACGCGCGATGCGGCCCTGCGCGCCCACTTCGAGGCCGCCGCCCGGGACGAGGTGGATCACCTGGCCTGGACGGAGCAGCGCCTGGCCGAACTGGGCGATCGCACGAGCTGGCTCAACCCGCTGTGGTACGCCGGCGCCTTCGGCATCGGACTGCTGGCCGGCCGCCTGGCCGGCGACCGGGTCAGCCTGGGTTTCGTGGTGGAAACCGAACGCCAGGTGGAGCAGCACCTGGAAGGCCACCTGGACCGGCTGCCTGCTCAGGACGCGGCTTCGCGCGCCATCGTGCAGCAGATGAAGGAAGACGAGGCCCGCCACGCGCTGGACGCCGAGGCGGCCGGCGCCGTGCCGCTGCCGGCGCCGGTGCAATGGCTGATGCGCGGGGCGGCCAAGGTGATGACCACGACCGCGCACCACGTCTGAGCTCAGCCCTCGACGATCTCGTAGCTCGTGGTGATCTCGGCCGTTTTGGCCAGCATGATGGTGGCCGAGCAGTACTTGTCGTGCGACATCTGGATGGCGCGCTGCACAGCGGCCTCGGGCAGGCCCCGGCCGGTCACCACGAAATGCATCCGGATGCGGGTGAAGACCTTGGGGTCGGTCTCGGCGCGGTCGGCGCTGAGCTTGACCTGACAGCCCCGTACGTCGTGGCGGCCGCGCTTGAGGATGAGCACCACGTCATAGGCGGTGCAGCCGCCGGCTCCAGCCAGCAAGGTTTCCATCGGACGCGGCGCCAGGTTGCGCCCGCCGCCGTCGGGGGCGCCGTCCATGGACAGCAAATGGCCACTGCCGGTCTCGGCCGAAAACGCCATGCCGTGGGCCGGCATCCAGTTGATCGTGCATTCCATATCGCACCGTCCGCAGGGTGGAAAGGCCGCCATTGTGTGCGCTGAGCGTCGCCTGTGCACGCGGTGCTGGAGAAGACTCTCCAGGACCAGGTGAGACTGTTATTGCGGCGCATCATGGATTCGCGTTAAAATTTTATTCATGTGATGCCTGCGCAACGCAGCATTGCAACGTTTGTCTCCTCCACCCTCCTCCTTTGGTGGATTCGGCCCAAGGCTTCACCGCCTTGGGCCTTTTTCTTGGATGCACGCTGCCGCACCCGCAGGTGTTGCACCGCAAAACGGTGCCGGGGCTCGCGTATATTCGACGGCTTCCCAGGAGGAGCCCGATGGCACGAGCCACCCCCAAGACCCCCCGTGCGGCCGCCCCGGCACGGCGCCGCAAGCATCTGTCGCTGGCCGACTATCTGCAAAAGATCCTGACCGCGCGCGTGTACGACGTGGCCGTGGAGACCGAGCTGGAGCTGGCCGACCAGCTCTCGCAGCGTCTGGGCAACCAGGTGCTGCTCAAGCGTGAGGACAACCAGCCGGTGTTCAGCTTCAAGCTGCGCGGGGCCTACAACAAGATGGCCCACCTGAGCCCGGCGCAGCTCAAGCGTGGGGTGATTTGCGCCTCGGCCGGCAACCATGCCCAGGGCGTGGCCCTGGGCGCACGCCGCCTGGGCTGCCGCTCGGTGATCGTGATGCCGGTGACCACCCCGCAGGTGAAGATCGACGCAGTGCGGGCCCTGGGTGGCGAGGTGGTGCTGTTCGGCGAGAGCTTCTCGGACGCCTACGCGCACGCCCGCGAACTGGAGGCCCAAAAGGGTCTGACCTTCGTGCACCCCTTCGACGACCCCGACGTGATCGCCGGCCAGGGCACGATCGCGATGGAGATCCTGCGCCAGCACCAGGGGCCGATCGACGCGATCTTCGTGGCCATCGGCGGCGGCGGGCTGATCTCGGGCATCGCCAGCTACGTGAAGGCCGTGCGCCCGGAGATCCGGGTGATCGGTGTGCAGATGGAAGACTCCGATGCCATGGTGCGCTCGGTGCGCCAGGGCAAGCGGGTGCAACTGTCGGACGTGGGCCTGTTTGCCGACGGCACGGCGGTCAAGTTGGTGGGCGAGGAGACCTACCGTCTGACGCGCCAACTCGTGGACGACTATGTCGTGGTGGACACCGATGCGGTGTGCGCGGCGATCAAGGACGTGTTCCAGGACACACGCAGCATCCTCGAGCCGTCTGGGGCGATGAGCGTGGCGGCGATCAAGCAGTATGTGGAGACGCACCGCTGCAAGGGCAAGACCTTCGTGGCCATCACCTGCGGCGCGAACATGAACTTCGACCGGCTGCGTTTCGTGGCCGAACGCGCCGAGGTGGGGGAGGAACGCGAAGCGCTGTTCGCGGTGACCATTCCCGAGGAACGCGGCAGCTTCAAGCGCTTTTGCGCCCTGCTGGGCGAGCGCAGCGTCACCGAGTTCAACTACCGCATCTCCGGCGCCGACGAAGCCCACATCTTCGTGGGCCTGACGACGAGCCGGCGCGGTGAGTCGGCACGCATCGCCGCGCATTTCCAGAAGCATGGCTTCCCGACCCTGGACCTGACCCACGATGAGCTGGCCAAGCAGCACCTGCGCCACATGGTGGGCGGGCATTCCGAGCTGGCGCGCGACGAGCGGCTGTTCCGTTTCATCTTCCCCGAGCGGCCGGGCGCGCTGATGAAGTTCCTGTCCACCATGCACCCGAGCTGGAACATCAGCCTGTTCCACTACCGCAACCAGGGCGCCGACTACGGCCGCATCCTGGTGGGCATCCAGGTGCCCAAAGGGGACAAGAAGGCCTTCCGGGAGTTCCTGGACACGCTGGCCTATCCGTGCATGGAGGAGACCGACAACCCGGCCTACCGGCTGTTCCTGCGCTGAACCCCCGTTTGGGGGACCGGCGCCCCATTGCGCCCCCCGGGGGGCGCTGGAAGAATGGGGCCGGCCGGCGCAGGCAGAGCATCCTCCCTCCGGCGGCCTGCCATGAGCCTGCACCGTTCGCTGATCGCCCCCACCTATCACCCCCCGCTGCAGCAGGCACTGCACGACAAGCTGGCCGCGCGCAACACCGCTGCAGGCAGCCTGGGCGAGCTCGAACCCCTGGCGGTGCGCCTGGGCCTGGTGCAGAACACGCTCAAGCCCCGGCTGCACACGCCTCAGCTCGTCGTGTTCACCGGTGACCACGGCTTGGCGGTGGACGGCATCACCGCGCCCGACACGACGCCCAGCACCGAGCAGGTGCAGGCCCTGATCACGCTGCGCACGCCGCTGGCGGTGTTTGCCCACATCCAGGGCCTGGGGCTCACCGTGGTCGATGCCGGGCTGGCCGAGCCCCTGGGGCGGCACCCGCTGCTGCTGTCGCGCAAGATCGCCCACGGCACGCGCAACTCGCGGGTGGGCGCGGCCATGTCGCTGGACCAGGCCCAGGCCGCGATCCGGGCCGGCATGGAGATCGCCAATGCCCTGCCCGGCAACGTGCTGGCCTGTGCAGGCCTGGGCGTGGGCAGCGAGGCCAGTGCGGCCCTGCTGCTCTCGCGTCTGGCCTTGCTGCCGCTCACCCAGCTCGTGCAACCGGCGGCGCAGGCCCCGCCTGAGCTGCTGGGCCACCAGGTGGCCGTGCTGCAGGCGGTGCTGGAACGTCACCGCGGCGTGAGCGAGCCGGTGGAGATGCTGGCCGCGATGGGCGGCTTCGAGATCGCGATGATGGTCGGTGCGATGCTGGTGGCCGCGGGCAAGCGCCATCTCATCATCGTCGACGGCCTGCCGGCCTGTGCCGCCCTGGCCGTGGCCTCGCGCATCGCGGCCCCGGTGGTGGACTATGCGGTGTTCTCCCGCAGCCACAGCCGCCCGGGGCTGAGCCTGGCGCTCGAGTACTTCCGGCAGGGCCCGTTGCTCGAACTGGGGCTGGAATGCACCGACGGCACCGGCGCCTCGCTGGCCTGGCCGCTGATCCACGCGGCCGCGGCCTTACTGAGCGAGGTGGCCGAGGGCGAGGATCCGGGGCCCAGCCGGCCGATGGGCTTGTGAGCCGCGCCGCTACGAGCGCAAATAGTCCAGTTCCAGCCGCTGCTGCAGCCGCCGCGCCAGGCGGAAGGTTTCCTTGAGCATGCGCCGGTCGATGTCGTTGAGCTGGGTCACGTCGAGACGGTTGGGCTGCGCGGGCATCTCGTCGGCACCGATCTGCACGCGCAGGCGCAGGGTCTGCAGGAACTCGAACCCCGCGATCCAGGCTTGGCTCTCCTGGGGCTCGACGCCCATGGCCGGGGCGGCCTGCTCGATGCGCGCGCGCGTGCCGGTGGCCGTGACCCCATGGGCCAGCGCGTAGATGCGCGCAGCCGCGACGAAGAGGGCCGCTCCCTGCATCTTGAGGTCCACCCACTCGTGAGCGCCCTCGCGGGTGGTGTCCAGGCCGCCCAGCCAGTTCAGCGGCACGCGATGGCGCAGCGCGAGCTCGCTCATCTGGCGCAAAAAGCGCGGCACCGCGCGGGCGCGGCGATGCACGAGCTGGCGCATGGGGTCGAGCAGTGCCCCCTGGCCGGCCAGGGCACGGAAGTCGAAGAAGATGCTGGCGTGCAGCAGATCCTCGGGGGCGCCATGCTCGATCCAGTGGTCGAAGCGAGCGCACCATTCACGCGGGGTCAGGCACCACTGGGGGTTCATCGCCATCACCCCGCCCTGGCACAGCGGATAGCCGCAGGCCGCCAGCCCTTCGTTGACGTCCTTCGCGAAGGCCAGCCAGCGCGCCCGGTCGCGGTCCGGGTCGTCGCTGTCGAAGACCAGGCCGTTGTCCTGGTCGGTGGCGATGGTCTGCTCGCCGCGGCCTTCGGAGCCCAGGGCGATCCAGCAGGCCCGGTCCATGTCCAGGCCGTGGGCCTGTGCCATCAGGTGCACCAGGCGTGCGGTCAGCACGTCGTTGAGATGGCTGACGAGCTCGGTGAGCTGGCGCGCACACAGGCCCTGGGCCAGCAGACTGCGCGCGAAGCGCCGGATGTCGGGCGCCGCCGAACGCAGGGCTGCCAGGTCGCGGGCATGACGCAGGTCGGAGCTGAGCTGCTTGAGCGACAGGCGCTGCAGCGCGAAGAGGTCGCGCTCGCTGACCAGGCCGACCAGCCGCTCGCCGTCGAGCACCGGCACGTGGCGGATGCCATGGCGCGACATCATCAGGGCCGCGTCCTGGGCCGTGTCGTGCGCGGCCAGCGTGTGCACCGGCCGGGTCATCACCTCGGCAACCGGTGTGGACAGCGGCCGCTGCGCCAGTGCCACACGGCCGAGCACGTCCTGGCGGGTGAGGATACCCTGCAGGCAGCCGGCGGCGTCGGTGACCAGCAGCGAGCCGATGTGCTGATCGTGCATGGTGCGCAGGGCCTCGGCCAGCGGCGTGTCGGGCCGGCAGGTGACCGGCTGCCGGCGCACCAGATGGCCCAGCGCCGTCTCGAAGGACTGCTCGGCCAGGGTCTGGGAGGCCGCGTCGGCCTGGACGGCCCGGCGCGAGAGGGTCAGGTACTGCAGGATGCGCCCGCCGAGGTAGCCGGCGAACGGCGGGCTCGC
>NZ_JBKBVU010000022.1:0-28803 GCF_046289365.1 Caldimonas sp.
CCGCGCTTGTCGCCGCCGCGGAAGGTCGAGGCCGAGGCCCAGGCGATGGTCACCAGTTCCGACACGGAAATGCCGGAGGCTGCGATCTTCGCCTTCATGTCGGCGATGTCGGCGGCGGTGGGCTTGTGGATCGGTGCGGGCAGCGGGTCCTGCCACAGCAGGTCTTCCTTCGGCACTTCGGGGCCCAGGTAGCGGGCCTTGGGCCCCATGTCGCGGTGGGTCAGCTTGAACCAGGCGCGCGCATAAGCGTCGGCAAAGGCCTGCGGGTCGTTCAGGAACTTGCGCGAGATCTTCTCGTAGGCCGGGTCGAAGCGCAGCGACAGGTCGGTCGTGAGCATGGTCGGCTTGCGCTTGGGCGCATCCGGCGTGGGGCCGGGGATGATGTCGTCTGCGCCCTTGGCCACCCACTGGATGGCGCCGGCCGGCGAACGGGTCTGCTCCCACTCGTACTTGAACAGGATCTCGAAGAAGTCGTTGTTCCAGCGCGCCGGCGTGGTCGTCCAGGTCACTTCCAGGCCGGAGGTGATGGCGTCTTTGCCCTTGCCGCTGCCGTGGGTGCTGCGCCAACCCAGGCCTTGTTCCTCCAGCGGCGCGGCCTCGGGGTCGGGGCCGACGTGCGTGGCCGGCCCGGCACCGTGCGTCTTGCCGAGGGTGTGGCCGCCGGCGATCAGAGCGACGGTCTCCTCGTCGTTCATGCCCATGCGGGCGAAGGTCTCGCGGATGTCCTTGGCCGCCGAGACCGGATCACCGTTGGCATTCGGGCCTTCAGGGTTCACATAGATCAAGCCCATCTGCACGGCCGCCAGGGGGTTCTCCAGCTCGCGCTGGCCGCTGTAGCGCTTGTCGTCGGACAGCCAGCTCGTCTCCCGGCCCCAGTACACGTCATTGTCGGGCTCCCAGGTGTCTTCACGGCCTGCGCCGAAGCCGAAGGTGCGGAAACCCGTCGACTCCAGCGCCACATTGCCGGCCAGGATCATCAGGTCGGCCCAGGAGATCTTCTGACCATACTTCTGTTTGATGGGCCACAACAGCCGGCGCGCCTTGTCCAGGTTGACGTTGTCGGGCCAGGCATTCAACGGCGCAAAGCGCTGCTGCCCGCGCCCGCCGCCGCCGCGGCCGTCGCCCATGCGGTAGGTGCCGGCGCTGTGCCAGGCCATGCGGATCATCAGGCCGGCATAGCTGCCGAAGTCCGCGGGCCACCAGTCCTGCGACTCGGTCATCAGCTTCTTCAGGTCGGCCTTGAGCGCGGCGTAGTCGAGCTTTTTGAACTCTTCACGGTAGTTGAATTGCTTGCCCAGCGGATTGGACTTTTCCGAATGCTGGCTGAGCAAATCCAGGCGCAGCTGGTTGGGCCACCAGTCGGTGTTGCGGGTGCCGGTGCCGGCAGCGCCGTGGAAGGGGCATTGGCTCTGTGTGCTCATCGTCGTGCTCCTAGGGTGGGGTCCGAAAAGGGTGCTGGCAGTCGCCCGGAAAGACGGCGCCAGCCTCAGGCGGCCAGCGCAAGCGCGGCCAGGGCGTCCAGGAGGGGTTCGAACATCGTCGGGCTCCTTTTCATCAAGGGGGTGTCCAAGCGACATACCCCGCACACCAAGCTTAGGCGCCCAGAACGATTAGGTAAATTCGATAATCGCGAATCTGAAGATAAATGCTATCTATCAGTGGGCGGGTTAACCCGAGGTCGCGGATGTGGCGAAGAGGCGCACCACCGATGAAAAGCTGAGGAAGGCCAGGGCCGTGGACCACAGGATGATGCGGGCGATGCGCCCGTTGTCGGCGGCAAACCGCTCGGCCAGCAGGGACACGTTGCTGGCTGAAGGCAGGGCCGCGGCCAGCACCAAGGCGGTGAGCGCAAAATGGTCCAGCGGCAGGCCCAGGCGCAAGGCCACCAGCCCGGCGGCCAGCACCAGCACCGGGTGCACCACCAGCTTGATGAAGACGATGGGGGCGTAGTCGGACACCGGCGTGGGGCGGTTCAGGTTCTTTTGCGAGCGCCACAGCACCGCACCGATGGTGAACAGCGCCACCGGCGACGCCGCATTGCCCAGCATGCCGATCATGCGGTCCACCGGGCCGGGCAGGCTGAGCTCGCCGAGCGAGACGGCCGCCCCGGCCGCGATCGACCATGGCAGCGGATTGCTCAGCGCCCCGCGCAAGGCCTTGCCCAGGCTGTTGCGCCAGTGGCCGCCGCCGCTTTGGGCCAAGGCCAGGCACAACGAGCTGGTGACGAACAAATCGGCCAGGATGGTGACGATCACCGGCCCGGCCGCCCGCTCGCCCATCAGCGCGACGATGAGCGGCACGCCCATGAAGCCGGTGTTCGGGAAGGCCGCCACCAGCGCGCCGAAGGCCGCGTCCTTCAGGTTCACCCCGCTGGCCAGCGACTGGGCCATGGTGACGAAGACGATGAGCAGCGCGCAGGCGATGTACAGGCCCAGCCACACCGGGTTCACCAGCTCGGCAAAGGGGGTGCTGGCACCAAAGCGAAACAGCATGCACGGCAGCGCAAAGAAGAGCACGAAGATGTTCAACCCGGGAATTGCCGCCTCGGGCAGCACGCCCCGGCGCGCGGCCAGGTAGCCGCACAGCACCAGGGCGAAGAACGGGAAGGTGACTTCGAAGATCGCTTGCATGCGGCGCGCAGTATCGCAAGCCGGCGCGCGGTTTGCCTGACGCCCGCCTGAAAAAGTCCGGCCGGTATCATGGCGCCCCGTGTCGTCCGCTCCCCTGTCCCTCAATCCCGCCCAACTCGAAGCCGTCCACCACCTGCAGGGGCCTTGCCTCGTGCTGGCGGGGGCGGGCTCGGGCAAGACGCGGGTGATCACCCACAAGATCGCGCGGCTGCTGCAGGCCGGCTACGCGCCGGGGCAGATCGCGGCCATCACCTTCACCAACAAGGCGGCCGAGGAAATGCGCGAACGCGCCCGCGGCCTGGTGGGCGCCAAGGCGGCGCAGCACCTGGTGATCAGCACCTTCCACAGCCTGGGCGTGCGCATCCTGCGCACCGACGGGCCGCGCCTGGGGCTGAAAGAGAAGTTCTCCATCCTCGACAGCGACGACGTGCTGTCCATCTTGCGCGACGCCGGCGGCACCACCGATGCGGCCACAGCGCGGCGCTGGCAGTGGACCATCAGCCTGTGGAAGAACCAGGGGCTCGACAGCGACCAGGCCGCGCAGGTGGCCAAAGACGAGGACGAACGCGTCGCCGCCCGCGTGATGAAGCTCTATGAAGAGCGTCTGGTGGCCTACCAGGCCGTGGACTTCGACGACCTGATCAGCCTGCCGCTGAAGCTGCTGCAGCGCGACGCCGAGGCCCGCGCCAAGTGGCAGGACACCTTGCGCTACGTGCTCGTGGACGAATACCAGGACACCAACGCCGTGCAGTACGAACTGCTCAAGGCCCTGGTGGGCGAGCGCGGCATGTTCACCGCGGTGGGCGACGACGACCAGTCGATCTACGGCTGGCGCGGCGCCACCATCGAGAACCTCAAGCGCCTGCCGCAGGACTATCCGCAGCTCAAGGTGATCCCGCTGGAGCAGAACTATCGCTCCACCGGCGCCATCCTGCGCGCGGCCAACCACGTGATCGCGGCCAACCCCAAGATCTTCGAGAAGAAGCTCTGGAGTGAGTTCGGCGAAGGCGAGCCGGTGCGCGTGCTGGAGTGCGACAACGAGGAGCACGAGGCCGAGCGCGCGGTGGCGCGCATCCAGGGCCTGCGCGCGCAGGGTGGCGAGGTCCAGTGGAGCGACTTTGCCATCCTCTACCGCGCCAACCACCAGGCGCGCGTGTTCGAGCAGGCCTTGCGCCGCGCGAACATTCCCTACAAAGTCTCGGGTGGGCAAAGCTTCTTCGACCGCGCGGAGATCAAGGATCTGTGCGCTTGGCTGCGCCTGCTGGTGAACAACGACGACGACCCCGCCTTCCTGCGGGCGGTGACCACGCCCAAGCGCGGCATCGGTCACCAGACGCTCGCGCAGCTCGGTGAGTTTGCGGGCAAGTGGCGCGTGAGCCTGTTCGAGGCGCTGTTTGCCGATTCGCTGTCCACCGCCGTGAGTTCACGGGCCATCGGGGCGCTGCACGAGTTCGGCCGCTACGTGAACGACCTGGAGCATCGCTTTCGCCACACCGTGGGCGCCGAGGCTGCCAAGCCCGCGCTGATGGAGTGGCTCAAGGACATCGGTTATGAGCAGCACCTCTACGACGGCGAAGACAACGACAAGCTCGCCGCCAGCCGCTGGCAGAACGTGCTCGACTTCATCGATTGGATCGCGCGGCGCTGCGGCGGCGAACTGCAGACCGAAGGCGGCGCCACCACTGAGACCGAACGCTGCAGCGTGCTCGATGTGGCGCAGACGATCTCGGTCATCCTCAGCCTGGCCGAGCGCGGCGGCGACACCAACGTGGTGACACTGTCCACGCTGCACGCCTCCAAAGGGCTGGAGTGGCCGCATGTCTTCCTGGCCGGCGTGAACGAGGGCCTGCTGCCCTTCAAGAGCGAAGATGAGGACATGACCCCGCAGCGCCTGGAGGAAGAGCGCCGGCTGATGTATGTGGGCATCACGCGCGCGCGCACCACGCTGGTGGTGAGCACCCTCAAGCGCCGCAAGAAGGGCCGTGAATTCGTGGCCGGCATCCCCAGCCGCTTCATCGGCGAGATGAAGCTGGACGAGAAGACCATGAAGGAAGACCCGCGCGAGAAGCTCAAGGCGCTGCGCGCGGAGTTTGCCAAGCGGGCGGCGCAGCGGGGGGCCCAGCAGGTCTGAGTCTGCAGGTGACCCAGCCGGGGGCTGGAAACGGTTCAGCCGAAAAAGCAGCCGTGCTCGTCACGATCGATGACGTCCAGCGCTTCGCTCAGATGCCGTGTGGTGGCCTGCGGCGCATAGCTGTGCCACTTCAAACTTGCGCGGATCCAGTACAGCTTCCAGTAGGCCCCTGACCGGACATAGGTGATCCTGGCGAATGGGCGAGCGCGCACCATGCTGGGATCCCGCCAATCCGGGCGGATCTCGACGATCTCGATGTTCTGCTTGTCAATGCGATAGACAACATCGAGCTCGTTGCGGATGCTGGGTGGCGGGCGCCGCTTGGCCAGGAAGGCGTTCAGGTCGCGTTCGCAGCGTTGGAGTTCGAGTTCTGAGAATGCCATGGCCTGATGTGGTTGTGGGAGCCCCGGGTCAGCTTACGTCGCGCCTTACATGTACAACATTTTGTACAAAGGAGTTCCCATGGACGCTATCACCTATTCTGCCGCCCGCGCCCACTTGGCTAGCACGATGGACCGGGTGTGCAACGACCACGAGCCCGTGATCATCACCCGCAGCGGGCAGCAGTCGGGGGTAATGCTGTCGCTGGAAGACTACCAGTCGCTCGAAGAGACGGCCTATCTGCTGCGCAGCCCAGCCAACGCGCGGCGCCTGTTGAACGCGGTGATGGAGTTGGCCTCAGGTGGCGGTCAGGCGCGCGAGCTGGCCGAGTGAAGCTGATCTTTGCCGAGGCCGCCTGGGAGGACTATCTCTACTGGCAGAAGCAGGATCGCCGGATGGTGGAGCGCATCCACAAGCTGATCTGCGAAACCCAGCGCGAGCCCTTCGATGGCATGGGCAAGCCCGAGCCCCTGAAGCATGCCCTGGCCGGTTTCTGGTCACGCCGCATCACCGAGGAGCACCGCATGGTCTACAGGGTGGAAGGGGTCGCCTTGTTGGTGGCGCAGGTGCGTTACCACTACTGATGCAGCCGCATCTTCATCAGCAGACCGCGCGCAGCGCGTGCCCTTGATCAGTGGGGCGCCGCCCCGGTGATCAAGGGCTCGGTTGTAGCTCCCTCTCTCACCCCGGATAGCTACACTTATGACGAGCGCGCCGAGGATCTCCTTGAGGTTGTAGCTCCCTCTCTCACCCCGGATAGCTACACTCACACATCTGGCGTGCGCACCCAGCCGGCAGTTGTAGCTCCCTCTCTCACCCCGGATAGCTACACTATGATGAAGTCGGCCATGTCGCCCCCCTGTGTTGTAGCTCCCTCTCTCACCCCGGATAGCTACACTACCAGGTATGCGTGCCCGAGCGGGCCGCCGGTTGTAGCTCCCTCTCTCACCCCGGATAGCTACACTTTCTGGAGGCTTGGGAACAGCGCGGCCAGCGTTGTAGCTCCCTCTCTCACCCCGGATAGCTACACTCGGCACGTCAACACCCGGCGCGAAGATTTTGTTGTAGCTCCCTCTCTCACCCCGGATAGCTACACTCGGCACGTCAACACCCGGCGCGAAGATTTTGTTGTAGCTCCCTCTCTCACCCCGGATAGCTACACTACAGACTACGGCACATTCGCGTATCGCGCCGTTGTAGCTCCCTCTCTCACCCCGGATAGCTACACTGCGCGCTCGGTACCGGCTGCCTCGAGCGCTGTTGTAGCTCCCTCTCTCACCCCGGATAGCTACACTTCCATGCGCAGCTTCGCTCGCGCGTGCTGGGTTGTAGCTCCCTCTCTCACCCCGGATAGCTACACTCCACCGCGGCGCGCACGCTCTTCGTGATGGGTTGTAGCTCCCTCTCTCACCCCGGATAGCTACACTCCGACGCTACGGGCACGTTGCATGCGTTGCGTTGTAGCTCCCTCTCTCACCCCGGATAGCTACACTTACCACGGCCATCGCTATGTGCCATCGCATGTTGTAGCTCCCTCTCTCACCCCGGATAGCTACACTCAGTGGCGTGACGTCCTGGCCGTGGATGGGGTTGTAGCTCCCTCTCTCACCCCGGATAGCTACACTGACCGGCGCCGCGAAGGTCGCGCTGATCGTGTTGTAGCTCCCTCTCTCACCCCGGATAGCTACACTCTTCGGCCAGGGCGATCATGTGCAGGTGCGGTTGTAGCTCCCTCTCTCACCCCGGATAGCTACACTAATTCGGTTTGCAGTCTGCTGTCGTGCACGGTTGTAGCTCCCTCTCTCACCCCGGATAGCTACACTAGTTTTCCCGCAGCATGGGCATGTTCGCTTGTTGTAGCTCCCTCTCTCACCCCGGATAGCTACACTTCTGCCCGAGTGGTGGTTTCCGTTTTCGTGGTTGTAGCTCCCTCTCTCACCCCGGATAGCTACACTGAGTGCAGCGCCAGCAGGGCCGCCGCGAGGGTTGTAGCTCCCTCTCTCACCCCGGATAGCTACACTCGGGTGCATGCGATCGCCGTGGGGGCGCTGGTTGTAGCTCCCTCTCTCACCCCGGATAGCTACACTCCGAAGGAGAAAGCAGGCAACACGTCGATGGTTGTAGCTCCCTCTCTCACCCCGGATAGCTACACTCTCTGATTCAAGAGGCCCGCGAGCATATCGGTTGTAGCTCCCTCTCTCACCCCGGATAGCTACACTAGCGCGTCGTTCGCCTTCTTCTGGCTCTCGGTTGTAGCTCCCTCTCTCACCCCGGATAGCTACACTTGGCGGCCGAGTCGCACATGACCGCCGCGCGTTGTAGCTCCCTCTCTCACCCCGGATAGCTACACTCGAGCCCGCGGAAACCCGCTCCAGGCTTGGCCTGGACGGGTTTTCTTTTTGTCCGAAATGGTCAGAACAGCACGATCTGGCTGGCGTTGACCTGCTTTTCCTGAAAAAGCGGCAGGCCTACCAGTAGCTTCATGCTGGTGTACTGCTTCTCGGTGACGGTCAGGACGCGCACCGATCCCTCGGGTGGCAGGTTGGCCAGCAGCCGCTTCATGTGTTTCTCTTCGGCATCGTTGCCATTCAGGATGCGGCCATAGACGGAGAACTGAATCATGTCGTATCCGTCGTTGAGCAGGAAGCGCCTGAACTGCGTGTAAGCCCGCCGGTCGGCTCGGGTGGTCACGGGCAGGTCGAAGAACACCAGCAATCGCATGTATCGCCTCGTGTCCGCGCCCATGGCCGCTCGGGGCTACATCTCGTGCCTGTGCTGCTGCAGGCCAACAACCTGGGGCAACTCCAGCAGCATCTCACTGCCGCCGTCGTAGATGCGCGCCAGCGATTCCGCGGCTTGCTCGATCGATGACAGGGTGCTCATCATGCCGCGTGGCATCGCTACATCCACATTCAGCAGCGCGACCAGAGCGGCCTTGTCCTCGGGGGTCAATTCCGATTCGTCATCGGGGTTGCGGTGCTGGGCCACGTGGAGATCCACCAGCGGCCGATAAGGCTCGATCAAGTCGTCAGCCAGGTTGAAGGCGTTCTGTTCGCTGCTGTGGAAGATGCCGACGGTGGGCAGCAGGCCGTGGGCTACCAGCGCTCGGGCCACGGCGCCGCGCATCACGGCGTACCCGTAGTCGAGCGCGGCATTGACCCAGTTCTCCTGGCTGCGGTGGAAGTTGCGGCCGAACAGTTGCGGGAAGTAGTAGGCACTGGCCTGGGCTTCCATGTTGCCGGTGTCGCCTGAGCGGACACGCCGGGAATAGGACATCAGACGCTCGTGGTCACCGGCCTTCATCACCTGCAGACAGAAGGCCTGGTTGGCAATCTTGCGCTGCACGATCGCGGCCCAGGTGCGTTTGCCGGTGGGCTTGTCCAACGCCAGCTGCAGGCGCAGCATGCGCGTGGCGCGGCTGTGGCTCTGGAAGGGCAGGAAGACACCGCTGGGTTGGTGGTTGTCGCCGGTCGCATACAGGCCGATGCCGTACTCGGCGCAGGCCGACAACACCGGATGCGTGAGTGTGATCTCACGGTTGTTCAGTACGATCACCGCGATGTCCTCGAAGGGCACACGCGCCGATTGCTCCTGCTCGACCACGAGCGAGAAGTGCTCGCGCCTCAGGCGAGCCGGCTGGTTGATCACTACGCTACGCCAGACCACGGCGTTTCTCCGGCGGCGCGGGATAGATGCGGCCGAGAATATCCACGTGGAGCTTCTCAACCTTGACGGCCGTCTTCACGCCAATCCCGCGGATCAGTCCATCTTTTCCAATCGCGATGTTTCTGTCGTGAGTCCAAAGACTGAAAGCGCCTGTGGATCTGTCGCAGCCTGCGTAGTACCCCCTGAACCGTTCCTTCCTCAAGTGGATGTCGACGAGGTCATTCGGGTAAAGCGAAAAGCACCACTCGAAGCTTTGGTCGATCTCGGTCCACTCACTCTCTTCTTTAGAGGCGACGATTGCGCGATTCGGTAGACCTGTGACACGGTGATGGACATAGACCGGCACTACAAAGTACTTGCCGTCCTTCGCAAACACATCCACCCGCAACATGCTGTCGTTCTTCGCTATGCCACCGCGCACCGGGATGCCGCTCATCTTGTCGATGACCATCGTCACCGAGCGAACGATGGGGCCGGTGGGATGGCCTTCCTTGTCGGGTTTTCGAAGCGGGTTGTCTGCGGAGAAGGCCTTGTCTGCCTTGCCGCCATGGGCCTCCAGCCGGGCGCGAATGGCAGCGTAGAGCTTTTCGTTGCGGTGCGGATCAGCCAGCTTGTCCAGGTCTTTCAGTGTCAGGCTGGACAGCGGCACCTTCTGCGTGACGCCGCCTTGTGCCTGTAGCCTTTTGGGTTGCGCATAGATGGTGTCCTTGTGTGCCGCACCTCCGTTGCGCCGTTGCGGTGCGCGTGAGACGAAGAGCGGGCGCAGGGCCTGCAGCGCTTCAGGCGGATAGGTCCCGAGGCGCGCCATCTCCGTGCGCAGTTCGTCGATGGAGTCGGTCTTGAGCCGCTTCTCAAGTTCATGGTGGAAATGCGGCCACGGTTCAGGGAAGCGTTCGACCAGATGCTGATGCGCGCCGGGGTTGAGGAATTCCCCGGTCTCGGGGTCAGGGAAACCTTCACGCAGGTATTCCAGCTCCTTACGCCGCGAATGGTCGGCCAGGCGTTTGACCATGGCGTGGCTGCACGCGGCGATCACGGCAGCGTCCAGCGCGTGGTGGCGATCGCTTTCCTCGCGGATCTTCAACAGGCCCCAGCGAGCCCGTAGGAAGGAGGTGAGCTGGCCGTTGATCACCACGCAGCGTTGGGTTGTGCTGTCGCTGGCCAGTTGTAGGTGCTGCTCGACATAGTTCTTGAAGAACTTGCAGATGTAGCGTGTGTCGTTGAGGTTACGGTCCTTGAAGCCTTGGGCTTCTTCAGGACCGTAGTTCTTACGCAGCAGCCGGTTGCGCTTGGCTTGTCGGTAGGACTTGTTGGTTTCCACCCAAGACTTGTAGTGACGCCAGCGATCACCGTCTTCGCCTCCGGGGAAGCTGGTGAGGTATTCGTATGCCGTCCGGTTGCCCTTGTTCTGGTTCTCGCGCGTCAGCACCAGCACCTTGTTGTTCTTGCTGTCGTCGTAGCTGCGCGAGTAGGGCAGGGCGTGGTCGATCTGCACGTAGCTCGGATCGTTGATGACCCGATCCAATTCGAGCGCTTCAAGCGAGTAGGCGCATTTGCCGTGCTGCTCGCGGTACAGCATCCACTTCTCGAACTCAACGCCTGTGGGCTTGCGGCCGAACTCCTCCTCAAAGCGATCGCGCTCGGCAGCGTTCTTGTCCCGATACTCCTTCTGCAGCTTCTCGATGTCGCGGCGCTCTTCCAGCGGACGTGATAAATCCCGTGCCATCTCGATATGCACCGATGCAGGTGAGCCATATTCCTTGATGAGCGCGTTGCACACCTTGCGCGCCTGGTTGAGCGCGCGCAAGACAACAGGGTTGCGAGGAACATCGAGGTCTTCGCGGAATTTCATGCCACCGCCCTTGGTGCGTGCGTTCTCGTAGAACGGCGGCAGGTACCGGTGCTGGCCCCCGCCGGCTACGAAACGCTGGCTGTGGTGCCGGTACTCCGGAATTTGGCCCACCGCCTGGTCGTAGCGAAAACCCTGCTCCATCAGGGGAACAATTCTGCGAAGGGCTTTGAGGGAAAGGGCATGAAACTTGTCGAAGGTGATCGCCAGCAATGCGTCAATCATGCGTTCGCCACCAGGCAGGTTCAGCTTCGTGAGTTCAGCCCGGATTTCACTGTCGTCCTTGAAGACGCTGAGCGCCCATGCGATGCCATCCAGTGCCTCGGGACGACCTTGAAGAGCTGCGGACGACATTTGTTGCCATTCGGCTTGCAGCCCAGCCTTTTTGAGATGCAGGCGCAGTTCATGCCAAGCCGGGAGCCGGATCAGGATCTGTTCCTCCGGGTCTTTCGCTTTGCCAGACTCCTTTTGCGCCTGGCTGGGATAGGACAAGCCCCCAAAGCGGAAGCCGTCAGGCAGCAATCCTGACTTCACTAGCGCCGTACGCAGATTCTTATAGGTGTACTTCTCACCCGCCTGGTAGGGCAGGGGGAGCGCATGTTTGCGCTCTGTCTCGGTGAGCGGACGAGATTCGCCATCGACGATGACACGCAGGTTGTTCAGGCGGGTCAGCCAGACATGACGTTCAGCGGTGAAGCTGGCTTTCGGCGCACGGAATTCGGTGGGCTCGAAGGTGCATTTGCCAAGCATGGAGAGGACAGACTGTACGGGGCGCTGCTCCCAGAACAGGCCGCTGCGGCGGTCCCCATGTCCGCGGATAGCCTGCTCTAGCGTGTGTCCAGCGTGCGGGTTTCCGTGCAGGCGCTGCGCTTCGAAGAGCTTGGCAAGTTCCTGATCGAGCAGAACGCGAGACAGAGCCTTTTCGTAGCTGCCTTGCTTGTTGCGCTGCGCGTCGGGGAACTCGGCAAGCACCATTTCGGCCGCCGTGCGGTAGCCCTTTTCCAGCATGATCGCGTAGGTGCGGGACAGCCCCTGCTTGACCTTGCCTCCCTCGCCCTTGGTATCGCTTTCGGCCTTGGCCTCTTCAGCCTTGCTGAACCAGTGAAAGCCCCTGTGCTTGCACAGGTGGTAGAGCACACGGGCCCATTCGATGGGCTCCAGCTTGCGGTCCAGGCCTTGTGTGCGCAACGACCACACGGAATCCTGGAACCCTGGCTGCGATCGGAAGAAGTCTGCCTCAGGAATCAACCCTTCCCGTTTGAGCAGACGGGCCAGCTTGGTCAGCCTCCAGGCTCGCCGATAGAGGCGACGTCGCATCGAGCGGGCGGTGCGTCGCGCCAGGTTCAGTGATTCACCTCGGTCTGCTGTCTCGGCCTTGTCGAAGCTGCGCACCCCCAGATCCACGATACGGTTCTCGGCCAGGACGGCCCAACCGACCGAGGCAATGCCGATGTCGAACCCGAACGTGAGGGGGCCAAGATTTTCTAGGGGCTTGCCGGACATGCTTTCCCTTCGCATAATCCACCCCGTTGTAGCTATCCGGGGTGAGAGCCGTTGCTGCAATAAGAATTGGTCGAAAGACCTGTTCGTACCCGAAACGCCGGCAGGGCAACTTGCCGGCGTTTCTCTTTGTCAGCAATCGTGCGTTGAACAGGCGCGCTTGAGTACCCCCTTTGGGGGGAAGTTCTCGCTGCGATGTCGCCACGATGCGTGACTTTGTGCGGAAGTCCCGAGCGGTTGCGCTCCGTACTGTCAACCGCCCGACGTGATTGGCATCGGGCGACTCCCAGTGGTGTACCCCTTCGGGTCCCCCCACAATCGACGCCCATGAACTCCCCTTCCCTGTTCTGGGCCACCGCCTGGCGCTACACCCTGCCGTGGGTGCTGGTGGCCAGTGCCTTGCTGGCGATCTTCAGCGGGCCGAATGCGCTCGATGCTGAGATCCTGCGCTTCGTGTTCAAGCCGCTCACCACCGTCCTGATCATTGCGTATGCCTGGTCGCGCAGGGGCGACGTGCCGCGGCGGCGCACCTGGGTGCTGGTAGGGCTGGTGTTTTCGCTGGCCGGCGATATCGCGCTGATGTGGCCCGGCGGCTTCGTGGCCGGGCTGGTGGCCTTCCTGCTGGCGCACCTGGCCTATCTGGTGGCCTTCACGTCCACCACGCGCCTGGCCTCGATGTGGCAGCCCTGGGTGTTCTATGCGGCGGTGAGCGCGGCCGTGCTCGCTCAGTTGTGGCCGGGCGTGCCCGGGGCGCTGCAGATCCCGGTGGTGGCTTATGTGGTCTGCCTGGCCGCGATGGCCGCGCAGGCGGCCACCTGGTGGCTGCGCGAAGGCACGGCCCCGTTGTCGCGCGAGGCGGGTTTTGCGGCGCTGGGGGGCCTGCTGTTCGTCAGCTCGGACGCCCTGCTGGCCATCAACCAGTTCCTCGACCCGCTGCCCGAGGCCTCGTTGTGGGTGCTGTCCACCTACTGGGCGGCGCAGTGGTGCATCGCGACCTCACTGAAGCGCGGGCCCCAGCGGGGCTGAGCGAGGCGGCGCTTTTCAGCGCTTCGGCGCCCGACGGTGCCGCGCTGCCCGGGGGCTCAGGGCTCGGGCACAGTGCCGTGTCACCAGGCTCTTGCCCTGCATGGGACACATGCCGTCGGCATGGGGGCCAGCGATGGCATGGCTGCGCCCGTCGCTGACCCGGTGGATGGCGTGCGCACGTTCCAAGCCCTGGCGGCGAGCTTCGTCTGACCTCGACGACGCTTCAAAGAAAGCCGATCTGGCGCTGGCTGAAGTTGCGCAAGTTGGGCAAGATGGTGTCGAGCTGGCTGTCGCTGGCGCCAAACCAGCGCAGCAAGGTGGCGGCGTATTGGTCCACGGAGATTTTCGGGATCCAGCGGCCGTGCTGTTCCCAGCTGTGCACGCCCACGTCGTCCGGACCGCCCAGCACCAGTTCGGGGTAGCTGCCATAGGTGGTGCGGCCGACGACTGCGCCGCCCATCACCAGTTGGTGGTTACCCCAGGCGTGGTCGGTGCCGGCACTGTTGTTGGGCTTGAAGGTGCGCCCGAAGTCGCTTTGCGTGAAGAGGGTGACGTTTTGGGCCACGCCCAGGTTGATCATCGCTTGGTGAAAGCAGGCCATGGCCTGAGCGACAAGCCCGAGCAAGCGGGCATGCTCGCCCGTGGTGCTGTCGCCGGCGATCTGGTTGCCATGGGTGTCGAAGCCGCCCAGCGATGCGAAGAAGATTTGGCGCTCGCCTTGCACGGTGGCGCGTCCTTCGATGAGCTTGGCCACTTGGTAGAGCTGCTGGCCGAGGCTGGAGCTGATGCGGCCGTTGCTGATGAGGGGCGCGAAGGCTTGGTTGATGGCCGCCGACGCGTTGGCGTCGGCCGGTGCGGTTTTCACCAACGCCCCCAACCGATCGGACACGGCCAAGGCCTCGCGCTGTTGACGCATGTAGGCGTCGAGCAAGGCGTTGGGGTGGTTGCCGGCGTACAAGGCCTCGATGGCGGCTTTGCGTGCGCCCACGGGCGCCCAACTGGTGTTGCTCAGCCCTTCCAGCCCAAAGGTGGATCCGGGGCCGGGCAGCACCAGCGGGGCCGACAGCGTGGACAAGCCAAAGCGTCCGTTGCCACCCACCGAGATCACCGGGTTGGCCGTGGCCAGGGTTTCGGCGGCGCGCCCACCCCAGCCCGTTCGGGTCAGCGCGTTGGTGCTGGCAGCCTCCCACAGCAGCTGCTGGTCGGAATGTGAGAACAGCGCTTCGGGGATGAGCGCAGAGTTGGGGGGGGCGCTGCGGTACTCGGCTTTGGTCAGAGGAGCATACAGTGGGCCGACGTTGAATACGGGCGCCAGATGCCCTTGGTTCCACACGGGCTCCAGCGCGGCCATGGCCGGGTGCAGGCCGTAGCCGCTGTTGCCCAGGTCGACCAGCGCGTTGCGCGGCAGCGCGAGCCGGCCGCGCACGCTGGCGTATTGGTTGTAGCGGGTGTCGGTGGGCACGATGGTGTTCATCCCATCGTTACCACCGTAGAGGAAGACGCAGACCAGCGCTTTGTAGCCGGATTGGGCTTGCGCGGGGGTGTGCAGCAAGGTCGTCAGGCCGCCCAGGCCCAGGGCGCTGGCCAGGGTACCCCCGGTGAACCGGAGCCACTGGCGGCGCTTGAGGGCCCAGGCGTCGGCAGGCGGGTGTGTCTTCATGGGTGAGCTCAACGGATGACCTGATATTGCGGCGAGGCAAAGATGAGATAGGCGGCTTGGCGCACGCGGTTGAGCCGCACGGTGTCGTTGTTCACCGGTGCAAAGGCTTCCACGGCATCGATCACCTGGGTGCGGGCAGTTGCTGGCAGGGTCTCGCCCAGCACCAACATCGACAGACGATCGACGAGGTTGGCCGCAACGTCGGCATCGGCCATGAAACCCCGCAGGTCCACGCTCGTGCCCACGGCATTGGGCACGTCGGCAGACGGGGGGGAGCCGCCCCAGAACAGCAGGTAGTTCACGAAGTTGATGCGCTGCAAGGCGGTGTTGGCGTTGTGGATGCCGAAGGCCGGACCGACCAGGGCGGTGCCGGCCACGGGGTAGTCCGGAGGGTAGAAATTGAACACCGACGGCGGGCGAAACAGGTGCTGGCGCAACTGTTCACCCCACCACCAGCCCAGGGCCTCGCCGTCGGTGCGGCCGTTCAGTGCGCGCAGCATGCCGGTGAACAGTTGTACCGGCTCGCGCAGGCGGCCGAAGGTCGTGCCGGGTTGTGGGGTGCGGGCTTCGGGGTCGAGCAAGATGGCAGCCACCGTGGCGCGCATATCGCCGCGCTGGCCGGTGCCGAAGCTGTCGAAGCGGCCGGTGTTGAAGGCGGTGGCCACGCGCTGCACGTAGGCGGGCGAAGGGTTGCTGGTGACCAGGTGCTGGATGAGTTGCTTGCCGATGAAAGGCCCGATGTTGGGATGATTCATCAGGCTGTCGAGTACGGCCTCCAGGGCCTGTGGCGCAGTATGGCCGGCTGGCAGGCTCACTCCAGACAGCAGGGTCCGCGCGCTGCTGTCGTGGTATGCCGCCACTGGCACCATGTCGCCGCCGTAATAGCGGCAGTTCAAGCCCTGTGGCCAACAGCCCCCGGCCGCGGCGCCGCCGGGTGGATAGGTCCAGCCGGTGAGCGCATAGGCGTAAGCGCGCACGGTGTCGTTGTCGTAGGTGGGGAGGCAGCGGCCGCCTTTGAGCGTGCCGTTCGGGTTGAGCTCGCAGGTGCCGATGGAAAAGAGTTGCAGCAGCTCGCGTGCGAAGTTTTCGTTCGGGGCGGCGCGGTCGTTGTTGGCATTGTTCAGGTAGTCGCCCATCACCGGCGACAGGCTCACTTTGCGCAGCACCTCGCGGTAGTTGCCGAAGGACTGCTCCAGCAACATGTTGTGGTAGTTGCGAAGGCCGTAGGTGCCCTCCACCTCCAGGTTGGACACCACGAGGATTTGCTGCAGCGCCAAGGCCACGCGCTGGCGCAGTTGGTCGGGGTTGTTCACCGCGTTGCGGTAGAAATCCCACAGCAAGGGGGTGGAGGACCACCAGTCGCGCCAGCAGGTCGTGCCGCGGCCATCGCAGAAGTTGCCTGTGCCGGTGTGTTGGTGCACGGCCCCGGTGCCGCCACTGGTGTAGCGTGATACGGGCTGGTTCATCTGTTCGGCGATCCACTTGGCCGGGCCTTGGGCGCGGATGGTGGCCACCAGGGACTCGGTGGGTCCGAAGCTGGCCTGGTCGGCCAGGCGCACGGCATCGCGCTGGGTGGTGGGCACGTCGGGCAGGCTGGCAGCAGGCGGGGCCGGCTCGGCCGGCGCGGGGCTCGCGCCGGAGCCGCCGCCACAGGCGGCCAGGCCCACCACGGCAGCCGACAGCGCTGCATACAGCACAAGATGATGTGTGCGCATGGGATGGGTGTCTGCGTTGCGGATGTCCACGTGCAAGCTCTCCTGCGAGCGGCACGGAAATGTCACTTGGGGGCGACACGCTGTGTCAGAAGTCGTCACAGCGCGACGTCAAAGCCCCGTAACCTCCAGAGGCGAAACGCCTATGTCTTCGAGGCAGCAAGTTCAGCGCCTGTCATGGCGCTGTGTTACGCGTGTTCACACATTCGTGTCGTTCACGGCCCAGGGGAACGGGCCATGCTGCCGCCGGCGTGCACGCTGACCGCACAGTACTTGAACTCCGGGATCTTGCCGAAGGGGTCCAGTGCGGGGTTGGTGAGCTTGTTGATGGCCGCCTCGGCATAGCAGAAGGGGACGAAGACGGTACCAGGCGGGGTGCCCTCGTCGGCACGGGCATAGAGGGCGACTTCACCGCGGCGCGAGCGCAGCGTGAGCACGCCGCCCGGCGCCACCCCCAGATGTTCGAGGTCGAGCGGGTGCAGCGAGGCCACCGGGTCGGGCTCCAGGGCATCGAGCACCCGGCTGCGCCGCGTCATGCTGCCCGTGTGCCAGTGTTCGAGCTGGCGGCCGGTGATGAGCACGAAGGGATGGTCGGCATCGGGCCGTTCGTCGGCCGGCACGAGGTCGGCGGGCACGAAGCGGCCGCGGCCGGTGGGGGTGGGGAAGTGGTCGGTGAAGACCACGGCCTCGCCGGGCGCGTCCTCGTCGGGACAAGGGTGCACGACGGCGCCTTCGCGTTGCAACCGGGCCCAGCTCAGGCCCGCGAGGCTGGGCATGCACTGACGCATCTCTTCATACACCTCGCCGATGTCGGCGTAGTGCCAGTCCAGCCCCAGGCCCCGGGCCATGGCCTGCAGGATGTGCCAGTCCTGGCGTGCCTGGCCGGGGGGCGCCAGCGCCTGACGGCCGAGCTGCACCAGGCGGTCGGTGTTGGTGAAGCTGCCGGTTTTTTCAGGGAAGGCGGAGGCCGGCAGCACCACGTCGGCCAGCGCTGCGGTCTCGGTGAGGAAGATGTCCTGCACCACGAGGTGGTCGAGCGAGGCCAGGGCTTCGCGTGCGTGGTTGGCGTCGGGGTCGCTCATCGCGGGGTTCTCGCCGAGGATGTACATGCCGCGCACCTGGCCGCGCAGGGCCGCGTCCATCACTTCCACCACGGTGAGGCCGGGCTGGTCGTCGAGCGGCACACCCCAGAGCTGCTCAAACTTCGCGCGCGCCTGGGCGTCGGTCACGCGCTGGTAGTCGGGCAACATCATCGGGATCAGCCCGGCGTCTGAGGCGCCTTGCACGTTGTTCTGGCCGCGCAAGGGGTGCAGCCCGGTGCCGGGCCGGCCGATCTGGCCGGTCATCAGGGCCAGCGCGATCAGGCAGCGGGCGTTGTCGGTGCCGTGCACATGCTGGCTGATGCCCATGCCCCACAGGATCATCGAGGCCCGGGATGTGGCATAGGCCCTGGCCACCTCGCGGATCGTGCCGGCGTCGATGCCGCACACCGGGGCCATGGCTTCGGGGCTGTAGGCCGCCACATGGCTGCGAACGGCGTCGAAGCCGGTGGTGCGTGCCTCGATGAAGGCGCGGTCGATCAGTCCCTCCTGGACGATCACATGCATCATCGCATTGAGCAGGGCCACGTCGGTGTCGGGCCGGAACTGCAGCGTGCGCCAGGCGTGGCGCGACAGGTCCGTGCGCCGCGGGTCGGCCACCACGAGTTTCGTGCCCCGGCGCACCGCGTTCTTGATCCATGAGGCCGCCACCGGGTGGTTGACCGTGGGGTTGGCGCCGATCAGGAGCACGAACTCGGCCTGGGCCACATCCCGCACGGGGTTGGACACGGCGCCCGAGCCGATGCCTTCGAGCAGCGCGGCCACCGACGAGGCATGGCACAGCCGCGTGCAGTGATCGACGTTGTGGCTGCCAAAGCCGGTGCGTACCAGCTTCTGGAAGAGGTAGGCCTCCTCATTGCTGCCTTTGGCCGAGCCGAAGCCAGCCAGCGCGCGCGGGCCGTGGGTGTCGCGGATCATGCGCAGGCCGCCGCTGGCCAGTGCCAGGGCCTCGTCCCAGCTCGCTTCACGGAACACCTCGTGCCAGCGTGCCGGGTCGAGCGTGGCGTGCGGCTGCTTGGGCGCATCGTCGCGGCGCACCAGGGGCACCGTCAGGCGGTGCGGGTGGTGCACGTAGTCGAAACCATAGCGTCCCTTCACGCACAGCCGGCCCTGGTTGGCCGGGCCGTCGCGGCCTTCGACGCGCAAGATGCGGTTGTCCTTGACGTGGTAGGTGAGCTGACAGCCCACGCCGCAATAGGGGCAGATGGAGTCCACGCGGCGGTCGGCCTCCTGCAAGGCCACGCCCTGCGCCGGACTGAGCGCGCCGGTGGGACAGGCCTGCACACACTCGCCGCAGCCCACGCAGGTGGAGGCTCCCATCGCGTCATCCATGTCGAAAACGATCCTCGCGTGCGCGCCACGTCCGGCCAGGCCGATCACGTCGTTCACCTGCTCGTCGCGGCAGGCGCGCAGGCAGCGCGTGCACTGGATGCAGGCGTCCAGGTTCACGGCGATGGCCGGGTGCGAGGCATCGGGCGCTGGTTGCTCGCGCGACGGAAAGCGCGGCCGGCCCACGCCGAGCTTGACCGCCCACTCGTCCACCTCGTTGTGGCGGGTGTAGGTCGTCTCAGGCAGGTCGGACTGCAGCAGCTCGAGCACCATTTTCTGCGCAGCCACCGCGCGCGCGCTTTCGCTGCGCACCACCATGCCCGGCGTGGGGGTGCGGCAGCATGAGGGCGCCAGCACCCGCTCGCCTGCCACCTCGACCATGCAGGCTCGGCAGTTGCCGGCCGGTGTGAGCCCTTCCTTGTGGCACAGGTGGGGGATCTCGATGCCGTGGCGTTGCGCAACGGACCAGACGGTCTCACCGGCGCGGGCTTGAACGGGCTGGCCGTTGAGGGTGAAGTCGATGGCGGCCTCGGGCTGCATCACGGCGCTCATGTGAGTTCCTCAGGGAAGTACTGGATCACGCAATCGACCGGATTGGGCGCCGCTTGGCCCAGGCCGCAGATCGACGCATCGCGCATCACCTGCGAGAGCTCGGCCAGCAAGGCGGTGTCCCAGCGGGGCTGCTCGATCAGCGCGCGGACCTTGCTTGTGCCCACTCGGCAGGGGGTGCACTGGCCGCAGGATTCCGTTTCGAAGAAGCGCATCAGGTTGCGCGCTGCGTCCACCGCACGGTCGTGTTGCGAGAGCACGATGATGGCGGCCGAGCCGATGAAGGCCCCGTGGGGTTGCAGGGTGTCGAAGTCCAGCGGCACATCGGCCAGGCGCGCGGGCAGGATGCCGCCCGAGGCGCCGCCGGGCAGGTAGGCGTAGAGCCTGTGGCCGTCGAGCATGCCGCCGCAGTGTTCGTCGATGAGTTCACGCAGCGTGATGCCGGCCGGGGCGAGTTTCACGCCAGGGTGCTTCACGCGGCCTGACACGGAAAACGAGCGCAGGCCCTTTCGGCCGTGGCGGCCGTGCGAGGTGAACCATTGCGGACCCCGCTCGACGATGTCGCGCACCCAGTAGAGGGTCTCGAAATTGTGTTCGAGTGTGGGCCGGCCGAACAAGCCCACCTGGGCCACGTAGGGCGGGCGCAGCCGGGGCAGGCCGCGCTTGCCTTCGATGGATTCGATCATCGCCGACTCTTCTCCGCAGATGTAGGCGCCTGCGCCGCGGCGCAGTTCGATGCGCGGCAAAGGCACCGGCGGGTTTGCCTGCAGCGCGGCCAACTCGCGCGTGAGCATCGCGCGGCAGCCGTGGTATTCGTCGCGCAGGTAGAGGTAGACCGCCTCCACGCCCACAGCCCAGGCGGCGATCAGCATGCCTTCCAGGAAGCGGTGCGGGTCACGCTCCAGATAGTGACGGTCCTTGAAGGTGCCGGGCTCGCCTTCGTCGATGTTCACTGCCATCAGCCGCGGGGCGGGCTGCTCGCGCACGATGCGCCACTTGCGCCCGGCCGGAAAGCCCGCGCCACCCAGGCCGCGCAGGCCGGAGTCTTCCATCGCCCTGAGCACGTCTTCCACCGGACGATCGCCATTCACACAGGCCTGCAACAGCGCATAGCCACCCTGGGCGCGGTAGGTGTTCAGGCCAGTGGTTTGCGGGAGGTCATCGTGAATCTGACCTTGCGCAACAGCCGTCTGCACCGCCGGCGGCGTGGCCTGGCCGATCTGCCGTTGATGCACCACGGCCACCGGCGCTTCATGGCAGCGGCCCACGCAGGGCGCCGGGATCACCCGCACCTCAGGCCCCAGCAGCGCCGGCAGCCGCTCCAGCAGCTCGCGTGCACCGGCCAGCTCGCACGACAGGCTGTCGCACACCCGCACCGTCAGCCGCGGCGGGGCGTCGAAGCCGCCGTCGGCGTTCTCGCGCACCACGTCGAAGTGGTGATAGAAGCTGGCCACTTCATACACCTCGGCCTGCGACAGGCGCATCCACTGCGCCAGCGCGGCGAGGTGGTCGGTGCGCAGTTGGTGGAAGCGGTCCTGCAGGGCATGCAGGGCCTCGATGAGCTGGTCGCGCCGTGGCAGCACCCCGTGCAGCGCGGCCTGCACTTCGCGCAGGGCCTCGGGGCGCACCTGGCGCCCGCGCGGGGCCTGGCGTTTGCGCTCGCGACTGGGGACACCCTCGGGATGCAGGGGGATGAGCTTGGCGGACATGGCCCGGTCTTCGATCGTGGGATGAGATGCAGCCTACCGCGTCCCGGCCGGCGTAATATGCAAATGTTTGCATATTTGTCGAGCGGGGGAGCGTTCATGACGGCGGTGCGCCTGTGTCCTCAATGGCAGATCGGCCCCGACGCAGGCGGCCTGGCCGCCGACGCCCTACTGGCGCTGCTCGAGGCCGTGCAGGACGGCGGCGGCATCGCCCAGGCGGCGCGCGCGCTGGGCTGGTCCTACCGTCACGCCTGGGGCCTGCTGCGCCAGGGCGAGGCCTTGCTGGGTCGGCCGCTGCTCGAACGGGGGCGGGGCCGTGGCTCGCGGCTCACCGACATGGCCCGCCGCCTGGTGTGGGCCCAGGCGCGTGTGAACGCGCGCCTGCAGCCGCTGCTGGAGTCTTTGGCCAGCGAAATCGAGGCGGACCTGGGCCGCGCCGGCCGACGCATGCCGGCCGGGCCACGCCTGCACGCCAGCCACGGCTTTGCGGTGGCGGCCCTGCGCGAGCTGCTGCTGGCGCGCCGCTTCGAGCTGGAGTGGCGCTACCGCAGCAGCCTGGAGGCGGTGGCCGCGCTGGCCCAGGGCGATTGCGACCTGGCGGGCTTTCACGTGCCCATCGGTGAGTTCCAGGCCGCGGCGGCGCAGCGCTATCGGCCCTGGCTGCAGCCGCAGCGTCACCGGCTGGTGCATCTGGCGGTGCGCACCCAGGGGCTTTTCGTGGCCAGCGGCAACCCGCACCGCATCCGGGGGCTGGCCGACGTGGCCCGCCGCGGCCTGCGCTTCGTGAACCGCCCGGAAGGCTCGGGCACGCGCGTGCTGACCGACCTGCTGTTGCAGCGCGAGGGCATCACGCCTGCACAACTGAGCGGGCATGGCGACACCGAACTCACCCATGCCGCGGTGGCCGCCTATGTGGCCAGCGGCATGGCCGATGTGGGGCTGGGGGTGGAGACGGCGGCGCGGCGTTTCGGGCTGCATTTCATCCCGCTGCTGAAGGAGCGCTACTTCTTGGCGCTGTCGGCGCAGGCCCTGGAAGACCAGCGCTTGCGGCCCCTGCTGGACGTGCTGGGTTCGGCCGCCTACCGCAGCCGCGTGGCCGCTCTGCCAGGCTATGACGCCGGCCAGACCGGCCGGGTGCTGCGCGTGGACGAGGCCTTTGGCTGAGCGGTGCCCGGCGCTTTCAGGGCTGCAGCACGGCGGCGCCCAGCACCTCGCTGGCTTGCGCCTGCGGGTAGACCTGCATCTGCACTCGTAGCGGCACCTGGCGCACGGCGTGTACGTCGTCCAGCGGCAGGTCCTCCAGATCGGACACGTAGCGGGTATCGGCCACCACATGGGTGGCCAAGCCCCCGTCGCGCTGGGCAAGCCGCCAGCTCCGGGGCCCGAGGCGAGGCCCTAAGATGGCGGCTTGGACCCTGCCACGCCTTTGCGCATGAGACCTCACCGCCGCGGCTTCACGCTCATCGAAATGATGGTCGTGCTGGCCGTGATCGCCATCCTTGCACTGATGGCCGTGCCCTCGATGCAGGGCCGCTTGGTGCGCGAGCAGATCGTCGAGGCCGCGCGGTTTGCCGACTTCGCCAAGCAGCCCATCGCCCTGGCCTGGCGCACCACCGCCAGCCTGCCGGCCGACAATGCCGCCGCCGGCCTGCCTGAGCCGAACCGCATCGTCAGCCACCACGTGGCGAGCCTCACCGTGGAAGACGGCGCCTTGCACATCGTCTTCGGGAACCAGGCCCACGGCGCACTGCGCGGCAAGACGCTCACGCTGCGCCCGGGCGTGGTGGAAGATGCGCCTGTGGTGCCGGTGGCCTGGGTGTGTGGCCGCGCCGCCCCACCTGAGCCGATGGTGGCGCGCGGTGTCGACCGCACCGACATCGAGCGCCGCTTCCTGCCGGTGAACTGCCAGGGGCCTGCGACGCCCTGAGGCATCAAGCCCCGGGCAGCGTCACCACCGCAGACTCCAGTTCTGGAATGTCCACTTGACGGGGGAGCTTACGAAAGATCTTTCCCACAGAACTCGGCAGAGCGCTCTCATCCCCGCCGAAACAACGAAACCGGGTCGCCGATGGCATAGAAGTGGATGTATCCCACGACGGTCATGAACATCACGGCGGCAGTCCAGCCAAGTACCCAGAAGGAGATGCACTGAGCAGCCAGCTTGTACCAGCGAGGAACGAGCGTGTCGGCGCTGGTGATCTTTCGCTTCTTGCCCAGCTTCGGAAAGGCGATGGCCGTGATCAGCATGACCGTCCGCATCG
The DNA here is from genome assembly GCF_046289365.1 of Caldimonas sp. Classification (NCBI taxonomy): domain Bacteria; kingdom Pseudomonadati; phylum Pseudomonadota; class Betaproteobacteria; order Burkholderiales; family Sphaerotilaceae; genus Caldimonas; species Caldimonas sp. The sequence goes on from NZ_JBKBVU010000022.1 coordinate 23,501, forward strand.
GCGCATAGATGGTGCCGGTGAACAGCGCCAGTTCACCTGGGCGGAAATGCGGCTCCTTCCAGAAAGTTTCTAGCACACGCCGAGGCATCAGGATGTGCATGATCAGAACCAGTGGTATTGCCAGACCGGCGGCCAGCCCCGCCCCGAAGTAGACCCAGAAGAAGGTTCCGACGCTCATCGCGAGCAGACCTTGTCAACGCCCAATCCGGTGACGAAATCGACCTCGCCGCTCGACGCGGAGTAGGCTTTCGAGGCCAGTTTGCCTGCTACAAGACTTCCCACCGTGCTGCCCATGGCGAGAAGTAGTGCAACGCCCCAACCAACGGGGTTGGAGAGCACGAAGACGCCGACGGCATAGCCCAAACCGGAGCCGATCACTGTGCTCATGACCGTATCCACAAAAATCTCATTCTTCTCCTTCTGACTCAACGTGTGGGCGATCTGATAGCACGCGGCCGTCAAGCCCACTCCACCCAGCAGGATCCCACCGGCACCAGCCGCCTTGCCGAGCTGCCGCAGCCGCCCCACTTGCCGCTGAATGTTCACATCGTAGGGCACACCCCCGGCGCGGGCGATGCGGATCTCTTCCTGCGTGCTGGCTCCATTGAAAAGCAGCTTTTCCATCGGCCCGACGTGGTTGGCGAACTGCCGCACCAGCACCCGGCGCCGGTGGTCGTACTGCCCCTTGGTGATGCGCCCGCCGCTGGCCTTGTAGGCCGCGTATTCGTCGCCCACCTGTCGCAGCAGGGCCAGGTTGCCTTCACTCAAGAGGTTGGCCACCGTGCCTATCGCCACTGCGCCGGGGCCGGCAGCAAGCCGCTGCGTTCAGCCCAGGCCATGGCCCACATCTGCCGCCGCTCGGCCGGGTCGGGCGAGGCGCTCAGGAACAAGGGCCCCGGGGGTGCCACCATGGCAGGCGCGCGGTCGGACACGCGCAGCACCGTCCCCGGCCACAGGTTCTGCAGGTTGGGCACCTCGGGATTGAGGGCCTTGATCGCGTCGAGAATCTCGCCATAGCGGCGCGTGGGGGGCGACCAGCCGTAGAGTTTATGAATGATGGTCGCGATCGTCTCGCCAGGTTGCACGGCGTACTCGTAGTACAGCGGCTGCGTCATGTTCTCTCCCTGCCGTTGTGTGTGTGAGATGGCCTTTCATGAGGCTGCGCACATCGTAGGCGGGGCAGATGCGCTCGGTGCTGAGCACACCGTATCCAGACGTGTTGAGTTGTGTCCGGACGTTTCGTTCCTACAGGGTGGCACTATCGCTCCTGCTTCACCGGAATCTTCACCCCCCTCTCCACCGTCACCGCCGTCACGCTGTTCTGCGGCGAGCCTTCGATCACGCGGTCGGAGTAGGTGAGGTAGACGAGGGTGTTTCGCTGCACGTCCACCATGCGCACCACGTGCAGGCGCTTGAAAAGGAGGGACATGCGTTCGGTGAACACGTCCTCTTGTTGTGGCAGCGGCTCCTTGAAGCCGAGGGGCCCCACCTGGCGGCAGGCGATGGAGGCTTCGGCGCGGTCTTCGGCCAGGCCGAGCGCGCCCTTGATGCCGCCGGTGCGGGCGCGCGACACGTAGCAGGTGACGCCGGGGACCTTGGGGTCGTCGTAGGCTTCGACGACGATCTTGTGGTCGGGGCCGAGCCATTGGAAAACGGTATCGACTTCCCCGATCTTCTGGGCATGAGCGCCCAGCGGGGCCCATGCCAGGGCAACGGACAAAAGAAGACAACGCATGGAGCCTCCGGACGGAATCAATAGCTGAGCTGGTAACGCTGATCGCGCCAGCGCATCACGGCGGCCCGCGGCAGGATCTCTTCGACCACGAGGTCACGTCCCACCGAGTCGCCTTCCCGGTAGGGTTGGCCGTTGACGATGACGATGCGCTCGGCCGGGGTGGACGAGTAGATCAGGCCACCCAGCGACAGCGAGGGCAGTTGGCTGCGGATGGGCTCGGGCAGGTCCTGCAGGCGCGGGGCGGCGGCCGTCGGCGGCGGGGCCGGTGCGGCGGCGGGGCGGGGCGCCGGGGCGGAGGCAGCCGTCACCGGGGCGGCAGGAGCGGGCACCGGGGCAGGGCGGGTGGGCGCCGGAGCCGGCGTGGCCACCGGGGCCGGAGCGGGGGCCGGTGGCGACACCGGCCGGGGCGGGGGCGTTGCGGCCTGCACGGCCGCGGGCGCTGGCGGGGCGGGGGGCGGTGCAGGCGGTGCAGGCGGTGCAGGCGGTGCAGGCGGTGGGGCTTCCACCGGGGCCGGGGCGGGCGGGAGGCCAGGCGTCGGTGCCGCGGCCACGGGTGAGGGGGTCGGCGACATCGGTGCCGAGGTGCTGCGGCCGAGCCACCAGGCCACGCCTGGCACGGCCAGGCCCAGCACCAGGCCCACGGCCAGCCACAGGCCCGCGGCTGAGCGGGGGCGTTCACGGTCGAACGCTTCGTCGCCGACGTGCTGGCTGTCCAGCCCGGGCACGGCGCCGCGCCCGCGCTGGGCATCGGCGCGTCGCAGGGCATCGAGGATGTAGGACATGGTCGAGGGTCTCGTCGATCAGGGCGCGGTGGAGGCGGCGGGCGCCGGCGCAGTGGGCCGGGCGGCGGCCACGGGCGCCGCCTCCTGGCGCGCCAGCGTCCAGGCGGCATAGCCCAGGCCGGCCAGGCCCAGGCCGGCGGCCAGCGCGGCGGCGGCCGGCAGCAGCGGCCCGGTGCGGCGCCAGCGGGCGAGCCAGCCGCGTGGGCGCAGGTCGAAAGGCTCCTCCTCGTCGAAGACTTCGCGGGCCGCGCGCACGACGATGCGCTCGTCCACGCGCGCCTGGCCGGTGGCATAGGCGCCCAGCAGGGCCCGGTCGCACAGCAGGTTGATGCGCCGCGGCACGCCGCGCGAGAGCCGGTGGATGCGCTTGAGCGCGCCGCGATCGAAGGGCAGCGGCGTGCTCAGGCCGGCCACGCCCATGCGATGGCGCACGTAGGCGGCGGTTTCCTTCTCGTCCAGCGCCTGCAGGTGGTAGCGGGCGATCACGCGCTGGGCGAGCTGTTCGAGGTCGGGCCGGCGCAGCATGCGGCGCAGCTCGGGCTGGCCGATCAGGATGATTTGCAGCAGCTTGCGCTCGTGGGTTTCCAGGTTGGTGAGCAGGCGCAACTGCTCGAGCACGTCGGGCGAGAGGTTTTGGGCCTCGTCGATGATGAGGACGTTGTTGCGTCCCACCGAGTGCATGCGCAGCAAGAAGGCGTTGAGCGCATCGACGTAGTCCTTCACCGTCGCCTGCCCCGGGCCCAGGTGCTCGATGGGCACCTGGAACTCCTCGCACACGGTGCGCAGCAGCTCCTCGACGGTGAGTTTGGGGTTGAAGATGTAGGCGACGTTGCAGCGCTTGGGGATGCGCTCGAGGAAGCAGCGGCACACGGTGGTCTTGCCCGCGCCGATCTCGCCGGTGAGCAGCACGAAGCCGCCACCGCCGCGCACCCCGTAGAGCAGATGGGCCAGCGCTTCGCGGTGGCGTTCGCTCATGTAGAGGTAGCGCGGGTCGGGCGCGATCGAGAAGGGCGCGTGCGCCAGGCCGAAGAATTGCGCGTACATGGGGCCAAGCATAGCGGGGGGCTCAGGGCGGGTCATGCGCCGCAGGCGGGCCCAGGCTCATGCGCAGGGCAAAGCCCGAGGGCGAGGGCAGCAGGTGCAGCCGCCCGCCATGGGCGCGCGCCACGGCGTCGGCCAGCATCAAGCCCAAGCCACCGTGGGCTTGCGGGTTTTGATCGTCCAAAGCCTTTTGCAAGCGCTCGCGTTGGTCTGCGGGCAGGCCGGGGCCGTCGTCTTGCAGGATCAGCGCTTGGGTGTGGGGCTCGATGTGCAGGCTCAGCTCGATGCGGTGGGCTCCATGCCGGTGGGCGTTGTCCAGCAGGTTGGACAAGGCTGCGGCCAACAGATCGGGGTCGGCCCACACGGTGGCGTCTGGGGGGCACCGCACGTGCAGGCCCTCGAGGGGCAACTCCTCCAACAGCGCGCTGAGGTTGACGTGCTGGCGTTGCGGCGTGGCGGCACTGCGGTACAGCGAAATGACGGCGTGGACCACGCGGCGCAGTTGCCGCGAGGCGTCCCGCGCGCGTTGCAAAGCGGCCTGCCGGCGGTCGGCCGGGGCGACTTGCGCTGCGGCCAGTTGGGCGTCCAGCCCGGCCAGCGGGGTGCGCAGCGCGTGAGCCACCTGAGCGGCCACGGCACGCTCTTGGGCGAGCCTGCGGCGCAGGCCGTGCCCCAAGGCATTGATGGCGTCGCTCAGGGGCTGCAATTCTTGGCGCTGCGGGTCGGGCAGCGTGGCTTCGGCCAAAGGGTCGTGGCCTGACATGGCCGCGGACAGATCGGTCAACGGCTGCAATTCGTGGCGTATGCGCCGGCGCAGCCACAGCGCGAGCCCCGCCCCGACCAGCAAGGCGCTGGCTGTCACGCTGAGCACGACGTCGGCGCGGGCTTCGCGCCGTTCCATGCGTGTTTGGCCCACGAAGAGCACCGAACCGTCGGGCAGGCGGTGGCCATACAGCCGCCAGGCGGCTGCATCAGGTTTTGAATGCCCGAAGCCCGGCCGTGGGGGAAAGGTCCAGGCGGTGCTCGGGGCCAAAGCGGAGCGGGCGAGCACGGAGCCATCGGCGGCCAGCCATTGCCATGCGTAGCGGGGGTGGTTGCCGCTGGCCGGTGTGGACGCCGCGGTGTCCGCACCGGCCTTGAGGTGGGAGGCCGGCTGTGTCAGCAAGCCGGCCAGTACCTCGGCCGAGGCGATGAGGGTGTCGTCCAACAGCTCGTCGACCTCGTGGCGTACCGCCAACCACACGGCGGCCGAAGCCAAAATGGCCCAGCCCGCAGACAAGATCAGCAAGGCTCCGGCCAGGCGGGCACGGATCGAAGGCAGGGCGTGGGTCGCGGACTTCATCGACGATGGCGCACAGTCATTGGGGGCGCAGGCGGTAGCCCAGCCCCCGCACGGTCTCGATGAGGGAGTGCCCGAGCTTGCGCCGAAGTTGCGAAATGTGCACTTCCAGCGCGTTGCTGTGGAGGTCGGCCTCCTGCGCGAACACCCGGGCTTCCAACTCGGACTTGGCCACCAGGTGGCCCGCACGGCGCGCCAGCGCTTCCAGCACGGCCCATTGTCGGGCGGTCAACGGCACGAGGACACCATGGCGCAGAACTTGACGTGCTTCCAGATCGATGAGCACGTCACCGCAGGGCACTTGTGCGCTGGTCAGACCTTGGGCGCGTCGGCTGACGGCGCGCAAGCGCGCCATCAGCTCTTCGGGGTCGAAGGGCTTGACCAGGTAGTCGTCGGCGCCGCTGTC
>NZ_JBKBVU010000234.1:0-4287 GCF_046289365.1 Caldimonas sp.
GCATCACGCCGCGGCCCACCCCTGCGGTGGCCGAGCGCGTGAAGGCCGCCACGGGCTGGGACGACAAAGCTGCGCTGATGAGCGAGAGCTTCATCCAGTGGGTGATCGAAGACGACTTCATCGCCGGGCGCCCCGAGTGGGAGAGGGTTGGCGTCGAAATGGTCGAATCCGTGCAGGCCCACGAAGAAGCCAAGATCCGCCTGCTCAATGCCACCCACAGCTGCATTGCGTGGGCCGGCACGCTGGCAGGTTACCGCTACATCCACGAAGGCACCGTCGACCCCGAGATCCGGCAAATGGCCTACGACTATGTCACCCATGACGCCATCGCCGTGCTGCAACCCAGCCCGATCGACTTGGAAGCGTACCGCGACGTGGTGCTGGACCGTTTTGCCAACCCCGCCATTGCCGACACCAATCAACGCGTGGCGATGGATGCGTTCTCCAAGATTCCCGGCATGATCGCGCCCACCATCCGCGACAAGCTCGTGCGCGGCCAAGGTTTCGACAGCGTGGCAATGCTGCCGGCGCTGTTCTTGGCGTACTTGCAACGCTGGCATGTCGGGCAGATTCCCTACACCTATCAAGATCAGGCCATGGATCCAGCCGTCGCGCATGCGATCTGTGAAGCGAGCGATCCGGTGGCCGCTTACGCTGCGGACACCACCTTGTGGGGCGAGATGGCCGGCCACGCCGAGCTGGTCAGGGCCTTGCGCAAGGCCTACGATCGGGTACAGCGGTTCGTTGCCTCGCGCACCACGGCTTGACCCATAGAAGCTGTCGCTTGCCGCTTCGGTGCCCGCCCTCTGCAAGGAGTACCGACCATGACGATCAAGATGCCGCCGCCGCGCCAGATCAAACCGGAGCTCGAGCGTGACTTCACGCGCTCTCCGGCGCTGGGTTACGAGCCGTCCGATGAGGTGGGCTTCGTGCGTTGTCTGGAGCATGGTTTTCCCACGCCCCTGGCGCGCTGGCATTACCACGACGAGTACGAACTGCACTTGATCACCTGCACCAGCGGCAAGGCCTTCGTCGGGGACTGGATCGGTCCTTTTCAGCCCGGACACCTCGTGCTCACAGGGCCCCGCCTGCCCCACAACTGGGTCAGCAGCGACATGCCCGAAGGCGGTGTGCCGCAGCGCGACTTGGTGATTCAGTTCCCTCACGAACCGCTGGTGCAGGCGGCCCAGACCATCCCCGAGCTGCGCGACATTCTTCCCCTGTTGGAGCGCGCCAAGCACGGCATCGAGTTCTTCGGCTTGTCGCAGCGGGCCGAGCAGCACTGGCATCGCGTCAAGGCCGCCAAAGGCCTGCGTCGATGGAGCGCGTTTTGCGATTACCTGGCCGACTTGGCCGCTTGCACCGATTACCGGCTCTTGTCGAGCGTGCAACTGCAAAGCACGGACGACGACCGCTCCATCGACCAGATCCATGCCGTGGTCAGCCGCATCACCGATCGCTTGGCCGAGGATCACTCGGCGCGCGCCTTGGCTGCCGAACTGGGCATGAGCGAAAGCCGTTTCTGCCGCTTTTTCCGCAAGGCCACCGGCAACACGTTCACCGATTTCGTCAACCGGGTGCGTATCAGTCGTGCCTGTCAGCTGTTGATGGACACCGAGCATCCGATCGTCCACATCTGTTACGAGGTGGGATTCAACAACGTGGCCAACTTCAATCGACGCTTCCGGGAGATCAAGGGGATGACCCCCTCCGAATACCGCAAACTCAGTCTCACGCGCTTTCATGGCGCGGCCTGACCCCCCATGTATCTCGGTCTGGATCTCGGCACGTCCGAACTGAAAGCGCTGCTGCTGTCGCCGCAGCATCGAGTCATTGCCACGGCCCGCGCGGCCTTGACGGTGCAACGCCCTCACGCCATGTGGAGCGAGCAGGACCCGGCTCAATGGTGGTTGGCCTTGGAACGGGTGATGGACGCGTTGCATCACCAGCACCCCGCCGCCCTGGCTCAGGTGCAGGGCATCGGGCTGTCCGGGCAGATGCATGGCGCCACCCTGATCGATCGCCACGATCGGGTGCTGCGGCCCGCCATTCTGTGGAATGACGGCCGCAGCCTGCCGCAGTGCCATCGGCTCACGCGCGAGGTGCCGCAGCTGAGCGCCATCACAGGCAATCTGGCCATGCCCGGTTTCACTGCGCCCAAGCTGCTGTGGGTGCGCGAGCACGAACCCGAGGTGTTTGCCCAGGTGGAGCGCGTGCTGCTGCCCAAAGACTGGCTGCGGCTGAAGCTCACCGGTGAGGCGGTCAGCGACATGTCCGATGCATCCGGCACGCTGTGGCTGGATGTGGGACGGCGCGATTGGTCCGATGCCCTGCTCGCAGCCTGCGGCTTGAGCCGGGCACACATGCCCCGTCTGGTCGAAGGCAGCGAGGTGTCGGCCTTCGTCAAGCCGCAGTGGTGCGCACGCTGGGGCTTGCCGCCCCGCGTTCCGGTGGCCGGTGGCGCCGGCGATAACGCGGCCAGTGCGGTAGGCATGGGGCTGATCCGGCCCGCGGAAGGCTTTGTCTCTTTGGGCACATCGGGAGTGGTGTTCGTCAATGGGGCGTCGTTCCACCCCAATCCCACACAAGCCTTGCATGCCTTTTGTCACGCCTTGCCCAAGCGCTGGCACGTGATGAGCGTGATGCTCAGCGCCGCCAGCGCCGTGACCTGGGCCACCCGGCAGTTGGGATATCCACACGAGGCGGCTTTGCTGGAAGCCGCAAGCGCCTTGTCGGAGCGAGAACAGCAGCAAGCCCCCTTGTTCTTGCCTTACCTCAGCGGCGAGCGCTCCCCGCACAACGACCCGCTGGCCACCGGCGCCTGGGTGGGCTTGCGCGCACAGCACGAACGGGACCACCTGGCCTATGCGGTGGCCGAAGGTGTGGGCTTTGGCCTGCTGGACGGACTGAACACCATCCCTCGCACGCGCCCCGCGCTGCAAAGCCTGTCGCTGGTCGGTGGCGGCTCGCGAAGCGACGGCTGGGCCCAATTGCTCGCCGACATCCTGGCGCTGCCCCTGACGCGCCACCACGATGCAGACACCGGCGGTGCCATCGGAGCGGCGCGTTTGGCCTGGCTGGCCTGTGGCGCCAGTCAAGACGAGGTGTGCATCACACCCGCGGTGGCCCGAGGCTTCGAGCCCCAGTCCTCGCGCACGATGTGGCTGCGCGAGCGGCATGCGCGTTTTTCTGCCCTGTACCCACGGCTTCACGCCGATGAAGCACGCGGCAGCGCTTTGATGCATGGCTGAATGGCGCTGCGCTGCCGCGCTGCTGGCGGCCGGCCGATCCACGCGGCCGCCCCACCATGACAAAGGCCGCCGGGCGCTTGCCTGCGGCGGCCTTGCAAGGGAATCAGGCGGGCACTCAGTTGCCGGTGGGCACTTTGCCTTCCACGCCCTTGACGTAGAAGTTGATGCCGTGCAGGAACTTGTCGTCGGCCACCTCGCCGGCTTTCAGGACTTCCTTGCCGTCTTGCCCAACGATCGGGCCTTTCCAGATCTGGAAGCTGCCATCCTTCAAGCCGGCCTTGACGGTTTCGACCTTGGTGCGGATGTCGGCGGGCACTTTGTCCGAGATCGACACCAGATCGATCGCGCCTTCCTTGACGCCCCACCAGGTGGTCTCGGTCTTCCAGGTGCCCTCCAGCACGTCGCGCGTGGCCTTGATGTAGTACGGCGCCCAGTTGATGATGGCCGAGGCGAGATGGGCATTGGGGCCGAAGTGGCTCATGTCGGAGTCCCAGCCGAAGGCCAGCTTGCCGGCCTTTTCGGCCGCCTGCAGCACGGCCGACGAGTCAGTGTTCTGGAACAGCACGTCGGCGCCCTGGTTGAGCAGGGACTGCGCGGCCTCGCCTTCCTTGGGCGGGTCGAACCACTTGTTGACCCACACCACCTTGGTCGTGACCTTGGGGTTGACGCTCTGGGCGCCCAGGGTGAAGGAGTTGATGTTGCGGATCACCTCGGGGATGGGCACCGAGCCGACCACGCCCAGGGTGTTCGACTTCGTCATCGCGCCGGCGATCACGCCAGCCATGTAGGCGCCTTCATAGGTGCGCGAGTCGTAGGTGCGCATGTTCTCGGCCGTCTTGTAGCCGGTGGCATGCTCGAACTTCACGTCCTTGTGGTCCCCCGCGATCTTCAGCATGTAGTCCATGTAGCCGAAGGTGGTGCCGAAGATGAGCTTGTTGCCCTGGTTGACCATGTCGCGGATCACGCGCTCGGCATCGGCGCCTTCGGGCACGCTCTCGACGAAGGAGGTCTGCACGCGGTCGCCGAACTCGGCCTC